>JAGBGK010000071.1 GCA_017936005.1 Tidjanibacter sp. | reverse complement strand
CCTCTTCCTAACTCTCAATAATCTTCTTTGCATCGGGGGCCACCACAAAGGGGAGTGTTTCGAGGGTGGGCCTATACTTGGTGTGAAGTTCCCTGACCACCTCAATCTCGTCTGCCGAAGGCTCGGTGGGGTAGCACTCCTTACCAAAGGTCCACTCCCATTCCCACACTTTGCTATCCTCCTCAAAGGCCTTTTGGTCGAAGGGTACCCCCTCGGTCATCGCACTCCTCACGGCCGCAAAGAAACGCTCCCAGCGAGGGATGTAGAATCCACCCACCATACCCGACCATTGGCGGCAGGCATAGTCCCTGATGCGGCAATCTTTGTTACCCCAAGTGGTGAGCAAATTTCGTGCATTTTGTTCATACACAGCCTTCTCGCTTGCGGTGTGTCCCATCGCTTTGGCATCCTCCAACCACCTTCCGAGTAGGAACTCCTTGCGTGAGGAGAGCAGCCTCTCGAAGTCGCAAAGGTATGTCAAATAGTTGGCCACTGCAACATCAAACGCCTCCACACTACCACTCTCATAGGCCTTTGCACAGGCTTGTTGCAACACGGTGGCGTGGTTGGCCATCACCTGACGGGTTATGTCCACAAGGTCGTAGCGGTAGCCCTCGCTGTCGGCAAAGCGGTCGGCACACTCCACCAACAAGTCCCACGCCTCGGCGAGCTCCATCTGGTCGTAGTGGAGTTTGACATTGGTTGTTCCGCCGGGGTTGAGTTTGAAGGAGGGGCGACCGGTGATGATGGACTCGGGGCCTCCGTTGGTAACATCGTTATTATAGACACTCTCGGTGATGATACCCCACGCCCTTTCGGCACGCTCGTCACGTCCTCCGTATCTCTCTTCGAGGTAGTCGATGGTGAAGGCCTCAATGTCGATAGGCTCACTCCTCCACACATTCTCCAACATCATTGCAAACATCAGAGGGTTGTGCTCAATACCCTCTGGGGTGAGTCCAATGCCACAGAACTCTCCCGAACGGGGTGAGGCGAGTGCTGCTGCGGGCCCTGCTGCCACTCGTGCGGAGTTGCCCGAGAGGGTGATGTTTTGGCCGAAGTTGTGGAGCATACACCAAATCCAAGGCTTACCGTAATATGCCTCGGTGCGCTGCCATACGGGGAAACGCTCGCTCCACAGGTCGAGGATAATCATACCGTCGTTGGGCACAGCACCCAGCAGGGCTTTGATTTCGGGCTCGCCCCAGAAGTCGTCGGAGTGGTGGAACAACCAACCCTGCATCACCCACACAGCCTCGCTGTCGGCGGCTCTCATCGACTCAAAGACCTTGCGGCTCATACCGGCAAGGTAGGCCGAGTCGGTGCTTGGTGGGTCGTTCTCGTTGAATGTGTCGGCCGAGTAGAGGTGGTTGGTGCCATAGAGTGCGGCCTGCTCACGGATGAACATCTCGCCAATGGTGTCGAACATCTCCTCCTCGGGGTCCATAACGGCCACTTCGGGGAAGTTCACCCACGAGGTTTTGCGTACCTTAACATCGGGGAATTTCTGCTCAAAGGCGGGCGGAACGTGGCCCGTGAAGGCGGGTAGCACGGGGGTCATACCGAGCATTCGCTCGTTGCGTAGGATGAACTTTTGTAGCCTTTCGTGCTGACGGAAGAACCTCTGTGGCAGCGGGCCTCCCCAACCGTCGAGGTTACCCATCCAAAACCAGTTGAAATAGGCCGGGCCGCTGAAAAAACTTTCTAGTTCTTTGTCCGTAAAGCCCAACTTTTTATAGACCCTCTGCCATACGGAGTTTTGGCCCGTAACGGCCAGAGGCATATTGATGCCGTTGAGAGCCATAAAGTCAATTTCCCACTGCCAACGCTCCTTGTCCCACCAACTCATCGTGTAGTTGAAGGTGCAGTAGTTGAAGCAGTAGCGATACTTGTAGGGTGTTGTTTTGACCACCCTCTCGGTGGGCAGGGGCAACTCTTCGGGGATCTCCACATTGGAGCCACACCAACTGATGTGACACCCACACCACTCTTGGAGGTAGTGGTTCAGTGCGCTTGCCACACCCACACCATCGCCACCTTCGAGGACAACCCTGCCATCTTCGGCCCAGAGTGCAAAGTAGTCGTGTCCGTCGAGCTGCTTCTCGGTTATGACCACCTTGAAATCGCTCTGTCGTCCCCCCGTAACCCTCCCAACGAGGGCCTCGGCAGCCTTGGTTTGTTCGTCGAGCGAAAAGGCGGTTTGTGTGGCATCGGGAGTGCAACTGCTCCCGATGATGGTGGCCAAAAGTGTGGCTATGATTATGGCGTATCTCTTCATGTTTCAGTGTGTTATTTGTAGCTATTAACCAGCGTGCGGGCCAACTCTACGGGGTTGCCCTCGGGGGTGGCGAAACGTGTGATGGGGGTGTTTATCCACTCCTCTTCCCACCTATCGGTGGCCTCTTGACCTTCGGAGAAGAATATTTCCAAGCGGGGAATGTAGTATGCACCAACCATATCGCTCCACAGCCTTGCGGCATAGTCCTCCTGCCAGCCGCCCCAAGTGGCTATGAGTCGCTTGGTGTTGGCCTCGGCAGCGTTTTGGGCCTCCACATTGGGGGATGACTTGCGTGCCAATGTAACCCAATTTTCGAGCCTGTGGTTGGGGTGGTGTGCCAACAGAGCATCCACACCTCGGAGTATCTCGATGGTGGCTTTAAGTTCTTTTTGAGCAGCCACTTTGCGTCCCTTTTGGTGGAGCGAGAGAGCCTTTTCGTAGTGGCGGTCGGCAACCTCCGAGAGCCACATTGCGCTCATCTCCACCACGTCGTTCACATAGAGGGGCGATGTTTTACACTCCTCTGCGGCGGCCAACAAGTGCTTCACACCCTCGCCAAAGAGGTCGTTGATGTCGTGGGCACTACGGCGACGCTTGTCGTGCGTTACGGTCTGCCAAGTGAATCGGGGGTAGGAGTAGAGCGACGAGTAGACACTGCCTCGGAAGGCCTCCCAAGCGGCCTTAACCTCCTCGGTGTAGGCCCCATAGCGGGCAGTGCAGAAATCGGCAATCCATTGGTCGAGGTTAATGGCCTTGTCGGTCCAACCCATATCAGCCAAGAGCTCATAGACCACCTCGTTGTTTTCGAGGCCTTCGGGGGCAGAACCAAAGCCTACCAAGTTACCCTTGCGCTCCGAGGCGAGTGCCTCGGCCGAAGAGGTGGCATACATCTCCAACTCGCCCGTGGGCAATACCTTGCCACCGAAGTTGGGTACATAGCTGAATATCCACTGTTTGCCGTAGAAACCATCCTGTACTTTCCACGTCTGCTCGGTCTTCCACACCCATTTGGGGTAGTCGCAACCGAGGTCAATGGTAATCATCCTGTCGTTGGGCACACAGCTCAGTAGGGCCTGCATACTCTCCTTGTCCCAGAAGTCGTGCTGATAGCCGAAGGTCCAACCTTGTGTTACCCACACGGCGTCCTTGTCGCCTGCGGTGATGGAGTTGTAGATGGCCTCTCCGTAGTCGGCCAGCAGGGCGTGCTTACCCTCGGTGTCGCCCTCCGCTACGGGTAGGCGCATCTCGTTGAAGCTGTCGGAGAGGAAGTATTTTGCATCCCCAAACTCCTTTTCCCACTCTTCCACGAAGAGTTTGCCAATCTTGCTAAACCAAGGCGACGAGGGGGCCAACACGACAGCATTGTAGGACTTGTCGAAGCCACCCCAAAGGAGTTGGTTGTATGTAATGTCGGGATTTTTTGCAATAAATGCGGGTGGTACGAAACCTGCGAAAGCGGGTGCCACGGGGTTCATACCGAGTTCTCTCATACGGTCGAGTATCTTGTGTTGGAGGGCAATCTGGCTCTCGTGCCACTCGTCAGTGAGGGGGCCGTCGAAGGAGTTGAGGTTACCCATACGGTGCCAAGGCAGTTGTGCCGCACCGGTGAAGAAAGCGTTGGCCTCCTCGGGCGAGAGTCCGAGTTTTACCCACACACGCTTGGCAATGGCCTCGCTGGCCACACTCGCCAAGGGGAAGTTCACGCCGTGCAAAGCCATCCAGTCCAACTCCTGCTCCCAACGCTCCCAATCCCAATAGGGGGCGGTGTAGCCAAAGGTGCAGACGTTCAGGAAGTAGCGCAAGGAGTAGGGCGAAGAGCCGCTTTCGGCATAGTCGGGCCACTCGGTGGGTAGGTTGAGGTGCTTGCCACTCCACACCACCTGTGCGTTGCAGGCACGGTGGAGATAGTGGTTGAAGGCATAGCACAGAGCCGTAGGCGAGGAGCCCTCGATGGTGAGGTGTCCGCCCGTGGCCGAGATGTTGTAGGTATCCAGCCCCTCTGCGTTGGGGGCGGTAAGGTTGAGTGTGAGGTTTTGGGGCACCACTCCGAGTGTGCGCTCAATCACACCTTGTGCCGCAGCGACCTGCTGGGTGCGCTCCTTGTGGGCACTACATCCTGCCATTGTGGCACACGCTAAAATAATGAGTAGAAATCGTTGCAGCAGTTTCATCGTTTCTTGGGATTTTGTGGGTTAAAAGTGTGGTTTTTTGGGAAAAAGAAAACTTTGCCGATGCGGAGTTGTCTCCCCGCACCGGCAAAGTAGTTGGTTATGAGTGCTTATTTAGCAACAACCATCTGGCACTTGATGTTCAAGTAGCAGGGTTTGAGGAAGAGCTCCTCTGCTTTGGTCTGGTCGATAATCATCTTACCGGGAACGGTTGCCGACTCAACAAAAGCAGCCGAGTCATCGGGCAACTGCAAAATCTGGATGATACCATAGGTGAGAGGCTCGCCCTCTACGGGACTCTTGTGGCTACGGATAATCAGGTAGTCACCAGCACGGAAGTTCTCGGCAGTTGCTTTGGTTGAAGTGTGGCCTGCCTCAGCCCAACGGCGATACATATTCTTGTTGCTCAGGCTGGTGGGCTCCTCCTCAACACCGAGGGTGCTGTTGTCCAACACGCGCTGAATCTCGCCCAACAGATAGAATGCCCTCATCTGGTCAGCCAAAGTCTCCATCTTCTCGGGAATCGACATAAACAGACCGTCAACAAAAGCATACTCATCTGCGTCGTAGCTCTCGCCAGCCCACGAACCAACGATGCGGCTCAAAGTGGAAGTCTTGCAGTTAGCCTTGTTGAGGAAGTGGCCACCATAGTTGTAAACGTCGCACTGACGGCCAATGGTACCTGCGGTGAGGGTGGGGATGTCGATGAATGCATAACCCCTCTGGCCACCGATGTAGGCGTTGTTGGAGGTGTTCTGGAGTACGTTGCAGAAGTTGAACGAAGCGCCTGCACCGTCAACGGGAAGAAGCTCGTTGAGCGAAACGATGTGTTTCAGAGTGCCGTTTACCATCACACCGTCCATCGAGATGAACGAAGGAGTGTCGCTACCAGCACCGGTGTTCTCCTCGGGATAGAGCTCGGGGTTGTTGGCGTGGTTCTCAATCTTCTTGTCGGCCATAATAACGCCTGCGGGCTCACACCAAGCACCGAAGTTCCACTCGCCCTCAACTGCGCCAAGTGCGTAGTAGAAGGTAGCAGCCTTGGTACCGGCTACGAGTTTAACCTCAACGTGGGTTGCCTCTTTGGTGTCGGCAAACCAGAGCTGGTCAACCTCGGTACCCTCCTGCTCGAGAGTCTGTGCGCTACCTTTGGCAGCATAGCTCTCGCCACTCTTGGCAACACCGGTCAGAATAACCTCGGTGAGTGCCACGCTCGAAGTACCTTTGATTGCGATGGGCGAACCGTAGGCTACACCCTCGGCGATAGCAGCCTCAACACCCTCGGCGAGAGTGAGAGTGGCTTCGAGTTTGTCCTTGCCACCTTCGGGCTCTTTGTCGCAAGCTACCAATGCTACTGCCAGCATTGCGATTGCAAATAATGTTTTTTTCATAGCAAATAATGTTTTAGAAAAAAGGTTAATAAATAAAGTTGTTAATAGGTTTGTTTTGTTTGTTTATGTTGTTTGGTCTATTTGATGTCTATGATGGATACCACGGGGAAGTGGTCCGAAAGGGTGCACCACTCAACAACCTCCGTCTTGCGTAGCTCCACGGGGCGCGCACCACGATAGAAGATGTAGTCAATCTTAATCTTGGGAGCCTTGGTGCTGTATGTCTTCTCCTCGTTGGTCATATTCTTCCAGCCTGCCTCCACGAGTGCCTGCATCTCCTTGGTGTGGGGCTCGGCATTCATATCGCCCACCAAAATCACGGGGTAGGGCCACTCGTCGAAGTAGCGGTTGATGAACTCCACCTGCTCCATTCGTGCCTCGCTCGACGAGACCTCCAAGTGGGTGCTCACAAAGGTCAGAAGGTCGCCACTTGGCAGTTCGGCTGTGGCAACCAACAGAGTGCGCTGCTCGGTCTTGGGTTTCTGTGGGAGCAACACACGCTCGCTCTTGATGATGGGGTAGCGGCTCAGGATGCCCACGCCATAATATCCACCCTTGTAGTTGATGGCCTTACCGTAGAGACCGAACATACCGGCCCTGTGGGCTATCTCACTGACGAACTTCACACCGTGTTGGTGGGGTGCTCGCTCCCTCTTGGTGGCCCAATCGCACTCCTGCAAGGCCACAAAGTCGGCCTCCTGCGAGGCTACAAAGTCGCCCAACTGCTCCACGGTGGCAAGCTCGCCAAAGCGCAGGTTGTAGCTCAAAATCTTCAATGGCTCCTCACCCCTCGCCACAAGGCTCACGGCAAGGACAGCCATTAGTGTCAATAGTGTTTTCTTCATATCTCCGTGTGGTTAGAAAAATTTCTCCATTGTTACCTTCCAATAGGGAAGATTTATGCTTTTCAGCTCCTCAATCGAACGGCATACATACATCACAGGGCAGAGTACCATAAGGTCGTAGGCCGTGCCTTCGCTGCCTGCAAACTCCACTCGGTAGCCCGAAAAGTTCTTTTTGAGCCACTCCTCCACGTCGCCCTTCTTGTCGGTGGCTACCTTTGCCAGCAGCACACCGTCGCTTTGCAACTCCACACCGAAAGCTTCCACAGCAGCAGCCACCTGTTCGGTGGTGTCAAATGTGGCGTTGAAGAGTGTGATTGTGGTGGGTTTGGAGAGTCCGATGGACACACTGACACCCGACAAGTGGAGGTTGTCGCCCGCAACTCCCACAATGGAAGAACTCTTGTAGCGGCTCACAACGCCCGTACCTTTGGTGTAATGTTCGCCCGTAGTCTCCGAGGGGAGGAAATAGGCATTGGCCTTGTTGTCGTAGGCAATCTTCACGGCTGCAGTGCCCTTGCCCACCTCAAAGTCGCAACGGTCAAAGAGGTAGAATATGGACTTCGGACTCGCTTGGTTACCCACAAATTGGCTCGCTAAGCCTGCATCGCGTAGCCCGCTGAAAAACGGCTCGTCTGCACCCAATGTGGAGAAGAAGTCCACCCTGAAAAGGTTTGTTATCACGGGCGTTTCGGGTACCTCGGGGGCTACATATTCACCCCCATTGTTGTTACCGCCACCTCCCGTTCCGCCGTTATCGTCGGGTGTGCAGCCGACCAGTGTTGCCACAAGAAGCAACACCGGCCACTGCACGGCGAGAAGTTGTTTGATTGTGCGTTTCATATCTTCTCGTAGGTTTTATTCGTTTGGAAATGTATATGTCAGGTCGGCCACAATGAAACGGTGGTCCGAAAGGTCGGGGCAGTCGAGAATGGTGTAACTCTCCACCGTCCAACCTGTCTTGGGCGAGGCCATAACATAGTCGAGCCTTTGGGCCGCATAGGTAATCTCCTGACGGCTCGTGGGGTAGGTGTTACCATAGCCCTTACCGAGGTCTTTCCAGCGATTGGCCGCATAGCTGATTGGGTCGCTACCCTCGTTGGCATTGAAGTCGCCCACAAGTAGTGTGGGGATGGTATCGCCCTCGGCAAAGATGTTTTTGTTGACATCGGCAAGGTGCTGGATGGTCATCTGTGCGCTCTCCAACGCGAGGTGGGTGGTGGCAACCCTCACACATTCGCCACCGGGGAGTTGAACGTAAATCCAACCCGAAGCCCTCTTCTCCCTTGCGCCCGCGAGGTCGGTTACAATCTTGGTCATTTTGTAGAATGGCCACCTACTCAGCAGAGCCGTACCGAAGCCACCGCCCTGATAGTTCATCGAGTGGCAAAAATAGGGCATCATACCCGTGGCCATTGCCACCTCGTTGAGCCAATCCCTACCACCATTGCGGGTGGTCATCTGGTCCACCTCCTGCAAGCACACCACGTCAGGCTCATATTGGGCAATAAGCTCGGCATAGGGGGCCGACAGAAAACCGCAATACCTACCGCCCTCCTTGATGTTCATCGACATCACACGGAGCGACACGCTCCTCTGGGCACTCACGGTGAGCACCGTCCCAAGAAGCACAATGGCAAGTGTTAATACTCTCTTTTTCATACTCATTTCCGTCTGTTGGTTACGGATGAAATGTTGTTTTTACTATTCTGTTGCCCACTACCAACCGGGGTTGTTGGGTGCAAGGTTGGGGTTGAGCTGCATCTGCTTGAAGGGGATGGATAGCAGGTAGTGCTTGTTGGGGTCGAATGTGCGATTGGTTTCGAGCAACAGATACTGCTCGCCACTGATGGTTACCCACTGCAACTTGTTCAAATCCACCTTCAATCTCGATTGGTCGAGCCACCTGCGGTTTACACCAACGAGGTCCTCGCCCAAAGTCTCGCCAATGCGCCAACGAATGATGTCGAAGTAGCGGTGGCCCTCATAGAAGAGCTCCACGCTGCGCTCCCTGCGAATCTCGGTGCGGATGTCGCTACCGGCGGGCAACTTGCCGAGTTCCATAGGCACCATACCAACCCTCTTACGCAACAGGTTGATGGAGATATCAAGGTCGTGTTGGGTGAGTTTACCATCCAACTCTTTGGCCTCGGCATAGTTGAGCAGCACCTCAGCATAGCGCATCATCACGATGTCATTGTCGTCGTGGCTCACATATTTCACAGTCGAAGGCTCAACATACTTACGCATATAATATCCCGTGTAGGTCATTGCACCCGTCTTGTCGTTAATCAACAGCGGGTAGCGATAGATGCTCTTGTCGGTGCTTGTGATGTCACCATCGGGGCCTCCGGTCCAAGGAGTGCCGGGTGCCAAGATGGTCTGACACATACGGGGGTCTCTGTTCTGGAATATCTCCTCATAGGAGTTGCACTGCTTGGGGTCCCAAATCTGGCCATCCGCCGTGAGGTAGAGTTCGATGGCTTTCTTGGTGGGAACGAAACGAGCGTAGTCGCCGGGTACCCAGTTGGCACGCGAAGTGTTGTGCGATGTGCGTGCGTCCTCACCGAGGTTGTAGTTGTACACATAGGCCAGAATGGTCTCCTTGTTGGCAGCAATGCGTGACGCACGACCGGTGTAGGTGAACAAGTTGTAGTAGTCCTCGTCGGGCTTACCGGTGGTATAGAGTTCGTGGTAGGGGTTCTCCATAGCCCTCTCGCAAGCATCCACAGCATCGGCATAGCGTCCATTGAAGAGGTAGATGCGGGAGAGAAGCACAAGGGCTGCGGCCTGCGAGATGTGTCCAAACTCCTCGCTTGCAGCGGGGATATACTCAGGCAGAGCCTTGTAGTGGTCTTCGAGGTCTTTGGTGATACCGTCAACAACCACCGAGCGTTTGTCCCTGCCACGATAGACATCGGGCGACTCCACGTTGAGTACCTCGGTGATGTAGGGAACATCGCCAAAGTAGTTGGTCAGAATCCAATAGTTGTAGGCACGGTAGAAATAGGCCTCGGCGGCATACCTCTCCCTGATTTCGGGTTTCACATTCACAGCCCTCTGGTAGTTGGCAAGGAAGTAGTTGGCCCTGCCGATACCCTCGTAAGCCCTCACCCAAATGGAGTTGAGGTTACCAATGTTGGTGGCATAGTTACCGCCACCGATGGTGCGGAAAGCGGTTGTTACAGCCCAGGGTGCGTGGTCGGCCATAATCTCGGTGATGTTGAGCCAATAGGCACCCTGCATACAGGTGGTGAAGGTGTTGGCCACACTCTTCAAGTGGGCCTCGTCCTGCCAGAAGTTCTCGTCGGTGATTTGGTCAAATTGTGGACGCTCCAAGAAGTCGTCGTTGCAACCGGTCAAAAGTGCCACAGAGGCAACCAGCAAACCATATATAATCTTTTTCATAGCGTTCTGTTTTGTTTCGTTTGTTCTACACTTTGTTGTCCTTTACTTCTTCTCCTATCGGAAGGTTACACTCAAACCGAGTACTAAGGTCTTAACCTGTGGGTAGTAGCCACCACTCGAAACGGGTGTTTCGGGGTCGTAGGCATAGAAGAAGTCGCTCACGGTGAGGAGGTTGTCGGCCGAGATATAGATGCGGCACTTCTCAACCTTAGCCTTCTTGGTCAAGGACGAAGGCAGAGTGTAGCCCAACTGAATGTTCTTCAAACGGAGATAGGATGCATCCTCCAACCAGAAGGTCGAGAAGGTCTCCTGATTGAACTTGGTGTTGTAGGTCAAGCGGGGGTAGGAGGCATTTGGATTGGGGTTCTCCTGGAAGTGGTAGCGTTCGAGGTGTACCTTCTGTGGGTAGGCCGCCATATCCTGCAAGGCGTGGCGTGCGGAGCCTTTCAGGAAGCCGTCACACTTGCCAACACCCTGGATGTTGAAGCTGAAATCGAAGCCCTTCCACGCAACATCGCCACGGAAACTATATGTGTAGCGGGGGATATTGCTACCGATAATCTTCTTGTCATACTCGGGCGAGATACGTCCGTCGGGTTTACCATTGGGGCCACTGATGTCCCTATATTTGATGTCGCCGGGCTGGTAGTCGTTGCCCAACACGATGGGAATTGTGGGCAGTGCGGCCTTGCCGGTGGCGGGGTCGTAGATTTTGAAATCCTCGGGAGTCATCAGACCGATGGCCTCGTAGCCATAGAAGGCATCAATGGGGTAGCCCACAATCCTCACTTGGTCGCCACTCAAATCGGGGGCGTTACCTGCAAGGTCAGTAATCTTGTTCTTCACGTCCGAGAGGTTGAAGCCGAAGCCGTAGCGTACACCGCCAACCTTATCTCTCCAAGCCATATCAATCTCCCAACCGGTGTTGTTCATCTTACCGGCATTCTCCTCCGAGGGGGTTGCGCCAATCTGCGAGGGATAGTTGAGTTTCAGAAGAATACCATCGGTGTCTTTTGTAAACCAGTCAAACGTCACCGAGAGGCGGTTGTGGAGCATTTGGAGGTCGAAACCAAAGTCCAACATAGTGATAGTCTCCCACGTCAACAGAGGGTTGGAGAGCACCGATTGGGTGTAGCCCGTGGTGGCATTGGCACCGATGAGCGAGATGTCCGAGCTGTATGCCGTGAGGGTGGAAAGGTAGGGTGTGTTGGATGAACCAACGTATTGATTGCCGAGTTTACCCCACGAAGCCCTCAGTTTGAGGTTGTCGAGCCACTCGTCGGTGGAGGCCATAAACTCTTCCTCGCTTATCCTCCAACCGCCCGAGAACGAAGGGAATAAACCCGCACGGTTGTCACGGTGGAAGCGAGAGGATAGGTCGTAGCGCACGTTCATTTCGAGGAGGTAACGCTCGTCGTAGTTGTAGCTCAATCGTCCGAAGCCCGAACGAATGGCCCACTGCTTGGCCGACGAGTCGTTGCTCATACTTGTTGAACTACCCAGATTGATGGTGGGGTTGAACTCCGTTACAAGGGTGTTGCGAGAGGCCTCGAATTGGCGAAAAACATACCACTCCTGCGACATACCAACCACGCCGCTAATGTTGTGTTTGCCAATGTTGAAGTCGAAGTTGCTCTGCAAGATGAAGGTCTGCTGTTGAGCCCTTGCGTCAATGTTTTTTATGGAGTTGGGCGAGTTGACCTCCACGGTGGCACCCGTGTCGGGGTTGACAAAGCGGATGGTCTTTTTGAGAATATCTCGCAGGGAGTTGGTGGAGGTGAGGTTGTAGGTTGCGCTCACGTTCCAATGTTTGTTGATGTCATAGCGCAGCACCTCCAAGATGGAGACCTCCTCTGCCGAGGTGTTGCTGTGGCCACCATCGGTGAGGGTCGCCACGGGGTTGGTGTTACCACCGCCATAGGCCCAAGTGCCGTCCGTGTAGCGAATGGGGGCGTTGGGCATAATACGCATAGCGGTATAAATTGCACCACCACCGCTTACCAGCGAATTGATGGGTGCTACAATGCTTCGCGAGGTGTAGCCCACGTTGGACGAAAGGGTGAGCTTGTCGAGGAGTTTGGTGTCCATCTTGTAGCGCAGGTTGTGCCTCTGCTCACCTGTGGTGCGGCCTGCGGTCAGACCGTCTTGGTCGAAGAAGCGATAGGAGAGCATATAGCCACTATCGCCCATACTGCCATTGATGCTCAAACCATAGTTCTGCTGCATTGCATAGGGTTTCAGCACAGCACCAAGCCAATCGGTGTCGGCAAAGTTGTTGGGGTCGGAGCCTGTACGCACTTTGTCGAATGCGTCGGAGAGCCACGCAATGGCGGTACCCACATTGGTCCTTGCCTCGTTGTCGAGAGTCATAAACTCAATAGCATTGGCCATCTCGGGCAGTCGGGTAGGGGTCTGAACGCCAACGTAGGAGTTGAATGTAACGGAGGGACGCACTTTGTCGCCACTCGCAAGCTTCTTGGTTGTAACCAACAAAACACCATTCGCACCCCTCGCGCCATAGATGGAGGCCGAGGCTGCGTCCTTCAATACCGACACACTCTCAATATCTTCGGGGTTGAGGACCGAGATGTCGCCCTCCACACCGTCAATCAGAATCAGTGGGTTGGAGTTGCCGAGTGTACCCACACCACGCACCCTGATGGTGGTATCCGAAGCACCGGGCTGTGCCGAAGCACTTGTGATGGTAACGCCGGGCAGGGCTCCTTGAAGGCCGTTGGCTACGTTCGAAACGGGGCGAGATTCCAGTTCCTCACTGCTGACCATCGAAACCGAGCCGGTGAGGTTTACCTTCTTTTGGGTGCCATAACCAACCACAACGACCTCCTCCATTTGGAGTACATCGTCGGCAAGCGCAATGCGCATCGAGGTGCGATTGCCCACCCTCTCTTGGCGAGTGGTGTAGCCCAAGCTCGAAAATTCCAACACATCCTTGGGCTGTGCAGCGATGGAGAAGTAGCCTTTGGAGTCGGTGATGGCAACCGTGTTGCTGTCCACAATCATCACCACCACGCCAACAATCGGTGCGCCGGAGTTGTCAACCACAACACCACTCACTTCGCCATTGGGCTCTTTTGTGGGTGTTACTTGTGGAGCCTTCTTCGATACAACGATGGTTTTGCCCTGAATTTCGTAGTTCACATCTTGGCCCACGAGAATCTGTTCAATGGCCTCTTCCAATTTGCTTGCGTTGAGATTGACACTCTTGTCGGTGTCCACCTCGCCCACTTGGTAGAAGAATGTGTAGCCACTCTGTTCCGAGAGACTCTCCATTGCGCTCTTAACGCTCACTTTGTTGAGTTTGAGCGAAACTGCCTTGGGTTGTGCAAAAGCAGCAACCGACAATAGCAACACGCCAAAGAGCATAAAAATGTTCTTTTTCATAACTAGGTTGATTATTTTGTAGTAGAATTATTTGAAAACCGCTTGAAAATGTGCGACAGACTTCACACAAGAAAAGGATAGTAAGCAGTTTTTTCCTATCTTTGCGCAAAATCTTCGCTGATGTCAGACGACAAAAGGGCATAGAGTTGAGATTTTTTTACGGGCCGGGGAATGTGCGAGATTCCTCGGCTCAACTTTTCTCAACTCTATGGTTATTTGGTTGTGTTCCTACGTGTTGCGGTAGCTTTTCTCAAAATTCGTTTTTTAAGGTTAAACTTTTTTGTTAGGTTATCTGTGATGGTTTTGTTACTGTTAGTTCAATGTGATGTGGCGGCCCTCTATGGAGTAGTCAATCTGGCCGGCCGAGGAGAGAATGTCGAGGACCTCCTCAATGGAGAGCTGACGAGAGGGTAGCTTACCATAGAACTTGTAGCCATTCAACTCCTCCCTCTCTATGCAGATGCTCACTCCATAACAACGCTCCAATTCGCGGGCAATATCAGCCAAAGGCTCCTCGTCGAAGAAGAGATAACCCTCCCTCCATTGGGTGTTGTCGGCAGCGGAGGTCTTCTCCACCACCATTGCGTGGCTCTCTTTGTTGATTATGGCCCTTGTGTCGGGGGTTATCTCAACGTGTATCTGGTCGTGGTTATTGGTAACGTCCACCTTGCCCTCCACGAGTGTTACGGCAGCCTCCTGATTCTCCTTGTAGTCGCAGAGGTTGAACTTGGTGCCGAGCACCCTCACGGTCATCTGCTCCGAGGTTACCACAAAGGGAACACTCTCGTTGCGTTTCACCTCAAAGTATCCCTCGCCGTGGAGTGCCACGTTGCGGTTGTCCATACCGAAACCCTGAGAATATACAATGCGGGAGCCGGCATTGAGCACCACCAACGAGCCGTCGGGCAGAACCACCTCGGCTGTTGAACCCATAGGAGCCTCGGTGGTAATCTCTGCAAAGTGTACCTCCACATCCCTGCGACCACTCACATAGGCACCCACCACCAGCACCACAGCCACAACCACTGCTGCGGCATAGCGTGCCACGGGCCTCAGCCTCTGGTACAAAGTCCTGCGCTCGGCCTTGCGAACTCTCTTGATGAATCGCTCATAGCCCTTGCGGGAGTCAAAGACGAGGTTGCGGTTGGCAGCCGAGAGAGAGAACCACACCTCCCTGATGCGCTCGAAAAGTTGGGCATTTTCGGCACACGCAGACACCCACCCATTCAGGGCGGTCATATCCTCAGGAGTGATTGTATCGGTCAGATAGGCCTCCAATAGGCCTTCGATTTTCTCGTTCAGTGGGTTCATTAGTTGATTTGGCTGTTATATATAAGACGAAATTCGCGGCTACAAGGGTAGTGCTGCGAGTGAAAAATGTGCTAAAAAATGATTAAACCCACACCTATTATTATAAGATAGCGTTCCAGGTGGGCGTAGATGCGGGCGATGGCACCCTTCATATGGTACTTTACGGTGTTGATGGAGATGCCCAGCGAGTCGGCAATCTCCTGATAGGACTTGCCCTCGAAGCGGCTCTTCTCAAAGACCGCACGGCACTCCGAGGGGAGCGACTCCACGGCCTCCACCACCTTGTCCTCCAACTCTTTTTCGAGCAGAATGCCGAGTGGAGATATGTCGTCCACCCCGTCGAGGAGGTTTTGGGACTCTTCCTCGCTGACCATATCGCCCTCCGAAACCGTGCGCCTCACATACTGCGAAGCGAGCAGGTCGAGGCACTTGTTGCGCACGGCACGAATGAGGTAGCGACGAATGGGGCCCTGAATGCTGAGCTGCTCACGTCGCTCCCAGATGTGGAAGATGGTGTCGCCAACGATGCTTTCGGCAAGATATTGGTCCTTGACGTAGTCGTAGGCCACACGACACAACACCTCATAGTGCCTATCGTAGATTGCTCGGTAGGCCCACTCTTCGCCATCGCTGATGGCTCGGTTTATGTTGTCGTGTGGTTTGTTCATAACTACTTATAGTTTAGCGACAAACACCCTCTCGTCGGTAAAGACGGGCGAGTAGTGCGGCTCGTGGTCATAGAGGCCATACATAGCCGAGCCGGAGCCCGACATCGACACATACAACGCCCCACTCAGCATCAACGCACGGCGTATGTTTTTCAGCGGCAGGTGGCGTTCAAACAGCGAAGCCTCAAAGTCGTTCACAATCTCCCTCTGCCACTCCTCTCTGGGCAAGCGCAGACGCTCTTCGAGTGGGGTGGAAGGGATGTGGGGAGTAACCCCTGCATAGGCCTCCGCTGTGGGTATCCCGAAGGAGGGCTTGCTCACCACACACCACAGCCCTTCGGCGGGGTTGGTGGTGGGGCACAGTATCTCGCCACGTCCTCGGCAAAACATTGGTTGTGAGGTGATAAAGAAAGGTACATCACTTCCCAACTCGGCAGCCAAACTCTCCAACTCGGCGGTGGTTAGCCCCAACGAATAGACCTCGTTGAGAGCCACCAAAGTCATTGCCGCATCGGCACTACCACCGCCCAAACCTGCCCCGAAGGGTATTTGTTTGTCGAGCCTGATGTGGGCACCACCAATGCCATAGCGACTCCTTAGTAGCATCCACGCCTTCACAACAAGGTTGCGGTCCGAGGAGCAGTCGAGCGTAATACCCTCTGCTTCGAGGTGTATGGCCCCATCTATCGTTGGTACCACTTCGAGGGTGTCGCCAACGCCCCTGAATGGCAACATCAGGGTGTCTATCTCGTGGTAGCCGTCCTCTCGGCGGCTGAGGATGTCGAGTCCGAGATTTATCTTCGGGTGTGCTGTAACAATCATTTTCCGTGCCTTTGTTCTATGACTACAAAGATAATTATTTTACCTTTGCCACAAAATTTTTAGGCACAATGAATTTTCGCACCGAAATAGAAATACGTCCCTGTGAGAAGAAAATTTCTCATAGCAGCCGAATTGTAACCATTGGCTCGTGTTTTGCCGACAATGTGGCGGCAAAGATGACCTCGGGTGGACTCTCGGTGGAGGCCAATCCGTTGGGTGAGGTTTTCAACCCACAGAGTGTGGCTGCAACCGTCAAGAGGCTCTCCGAGGGTGCTCTCTTCTCGGCCGACGACCTCTGTCAGAGGGGCGATGTGTGGTTTTCGTATGACACCCACGGAGTCTTTGACGGAACCGATAGGGAGGCTGTTTTGGGCCGCCTCAATGAGGCTGTGGAGCGTGGGCATAAGGCTCTGGGTGAGGCAGATACGGTTGTTGTTACTCTCGGTACGTCGTGGGTGTTTGAGCGCAACGGAGTGGTTGTGGCCAACTGCCACAAGATGCCTTCGTGTGAGTTCACCCGCCGCAGGCTCTCGGTTGAGGAGGTTGTGGAGTCTGTCGTTGCGCTGGCTGATGGATCTCTTTGCGATAAGCGCATAATTCTCACCGTCAGCCCCGTGCGCCACTTGGCCGACGGGTTGGAGGGTAACGCTGTGTCGAAGGCGGTGTTGAGGCTGGCGGCAGAGCAGGTGGTGGAGAGGTGTCCCAACGTGGAATACTTCCCTGCTTACGAGATTGTACTCGACGATTTGAGGGACTACCGTTTTGTGGCAGCCGACCTTGTACACCCCTCGCAGGAGGCTGTGGACTACGTGTGGGAGAGGTTTGAGGAGTGCTATTTTACGCCCCACACGGCAGAACTCTACCGCAGGGTGGAGGCCGTTCGCAAGGCCGCACAGCACCGCCCACTTCACCCCGACAGCGAGGAGTGGGCGCGCTTCAAGGCCACAATGTTACGCAAGGCAGAGGCTCTTGGGAAGGAGTTGCCGGAGTGTGATTTGAGCCACGAAATGGATTTTTTTAGAGGCTAAGAGTGGTTTTTGGTCCACCGAGTGGGCAAAATCGCAATAAATGCCCTATCTTTACACGTTTATTTTTAACGCAATAACAGACACAGCAGATATGACGGAATATAAGGACAGCGTTCAGGAGGAGATTATCGCCGACTTTGAGATGTTCGACGACCCCGATGACAAACTACAATATCTTATCGATATGGCCGACCTGTGTGTGGAAATTAACCCACAGCACAAAACCGAGCAGTATCTTATTGATGGTTGCCAATCGAGGGTGTGGATTGATGCCGAGATGAGGGAGGACGGCAAGGTCTATTTCTCGGCCGATGCCGATGCACTCATCGTGAAGGGCATTGCGGGCCTGTTGACCCGTGCGCTTGGTGGCCGCACCCCACAGGAGATTCTCTCCACCGAACTCTACTTCATTGACCGCATCGGTATCCGCTCCTACCTCTCACCAACCCGTGCCAATGGTTTGGGCGAGATGCTCAATCAGATGAAACGATATGCAGTGGCCTTTGGCGCCACAAAATAGTTATCCGCTATGATGACACCCGAAGAGATTCAAAGCACAGAGCGACAGATTGTCGATGTGCTCAAAAACATATACGACCCCGAAATTCCCGTAAACATCTACGACCTCGGCCTTGTGTATGAGATTGACTACACCCCCGATGGTGTGGCCAATATCCGTATGACCCTCACCGCACCCAACTGCCCTATGGCCGACTACCTCGTTGAGGAGGTACACACACAGGTCAAAAAGGTGCGTGGCGTGAAGGAGGTTATCGTGGAGATTGTCTTTGACCCACCCTGGGACAAGGAGATGATGAGTGAGGAGGCCCTTATGGCACTCGGAATGTTGTAGGGGAAAGTGTGGGACACAAACCCACTGTGGAGGTAAAAGAGAGGATAGAATGGCCAACTTTCGTTCACATACCGACTGTCCAATGCTGCTGGCGACTTGTGATGCGCTCCGCCGAACAAAGGTGGTGGAGGATTTGTTGGTGCGTAGGCTTGTGCGAAAAAGCAAAAGAGTGCTCGAAATGTGGGAGAATGCCGAAAGGGATTGGAACCAGACTCTCTACGAAATGGCGGCCTATGCAATGGGCGCACCTCGTAATAGTGGTGCGTTCAGTAGGTTGGCTTCGAAGGCCACGTTTCGTATGTGTTCGAGGGAGAAAGGGAGTACTTATGGCGTGGAGGCCCTTCTGCTTGGAACTTCCGGACTGCTCATTGGTGAGTACTTCGACAACTACGTCTTGAACTTGCAGCGTGATTTTGCCTATCTGGTCAACAAATACGATATTAGTCCAATGACGATATGTGAGTGGGATCGCAGTGCCAGCTATCCTGTGGGTAGTCCAGTGATGAGAATTGCGCAGTTTGCGGCCATTGTGTCAAGCCCCGATTTTGATTTCGACAATGTTATGGCTTGCCGTACCATTGAAGACGTGTCAAAACTGTTTTCGGCCGAGGTGGGCGACTATTGGCAGAAACGCCACACGTCCAAAGGCGGAGTACCCAAACGATTGGGGCGTGAGAAAATTGTGGTTATGACCATCAACTTCGTTGTGCCTTTGCAGTTTGCCTACGCAGAGGTGATGAATAAAGAGTCGGCAAAGGAGAGTGCTATGGCCCTCTTGGAGAGTCTACCTTCCGAGCACAACCACATCGTTAGTAGGTGGACGGGCGAGGGTGTACCTTGCACTTCGGCATTCGATTCGCAGGCTCTCATTGAGTTGGAAACATTCTGTAAGGAGAGGCGCTGTGGGGAATGCCCTCTTGCAAAAGAGATAAAAAGAGCGTAACTTTACACGATTTATTCGCCTTTGACAAGTATTGTTATGGGCAATATGTTGATATATAGATAATTACACAAAATATGAATGTAGTTCAATCCATCCTTAAACTGTTCTTCGGAACAAAGAGCGACAAGGACCGCAAGGAAATTCAACCTTATGTGGATAAAATCCTCGCTCTCTACCCTTCTGTTGATGCGCTGGACAACGATGCACTGCGTGGTCGTTCCGAAGCCCTCAAAGCACAAATTGCCGACTTCATCCGCCCCGAAGAGGAGCGTATTGCTGCCCTCAAAGCGGAGTTGGAGGGCGATTTGAGCATCGAGAAGAAGAGCGACATCTCCAAGGAGATAGACAACCTTACCAAAGAGGTTGATGAGAAAATCGAAAAAAAGCTCGACGAGATACTCCCCGAGGCTTTTGCCATTATGAAATCCACCGCCCGTAGGTTTGCCGAGGGCGAAACGGTGGTTGTTACGGCCAACGACTTCGACCGCAATTTGGCCGCCGATAGGGACTTTGTGAGCATCGAGGGCGACAAGGCTGTGTGGAACACCACTTGGACCGCAGGTGGTAACGACATCAAGTGGGATATGGTACACTACGACTGCCAGCTCTTTGGTGGCGTGGTGTTGCACAAGGGTAAAATTGCAGAGATGGCTACCGGTGAGGGTAAAACCCTTGTGGCTACTCTTCCCGTATTCCTCAATGCGCTGGCCGGTAAGGGTGTACACGTCGTTACCGTCAACGACTATCTTGCAAAGCGTGACTGCGAGTGGATGGGCCCTATGTACCAATTCCACGGCCTCTCGGTGGAGTGTATCGACAACTACCGCCCCAACTCCGAGGAGCGTCGTAAGGCCTATGCCGCAAACATTACATTCGGTACCAACAACGAGTTTGGTTTCGACTACCTGAGGGACAATATGTCCATTCACGCCTCCGAGTTGGTGCAGAAGAAACACCACTTTGCCATTGTGGATGAGGTGGACTCGGTGTTGATTGACGATGCTCGTACTCCTCTGATTATCTCCGGTCCCGTGCCTCGTGGCGACGACCAACTCTTCGACCAATACCGTGATATCGTGGAGAGGCTCTACTCGTTGCAGCGCAATCTGGCCAACGACTGCCTTGTGAAGGCCAAGAAACTCATCGCCGAGGGTAAGACCGACGAGGGTGGCATCTGGTTGCTCCGTTCGCACAAGGGACTTCCCAAAAACAAGGGACTCATCAAATTCCTCTCCGAGCAGGGTATGAAGGTACTGCTGCAAAAGACCGAGGCTATCTATATGCAGAACCACAACGAGAGGATGCCCGAGATTACCGACGAGCTCTTCTTTGTGATTGACGAGAAACTCAACACCGTGGAGCTGACCGACAAGGGCCACCAGATGTTGGCCGATGCTGTTGGCGAGGACAAATTCTTCGTATTGCCCGACATTGGCTCGGAGGTTGCAGCGCTCGAAAAGAGCGACATCTCGGCCGAAGAGAGGGCCGCAAAGAAGGACGCCGTGTTGGCCGACTACGCCATCAAGAGCGAGAGGGTTCACACCGTAAACCAACTCCTCAAAGCATACAGTATGTTCGAGAAGGATGTGGAGTATGTCCTCATCGACAACAAGGTGAAGATTGTGGACGAGCAGACGGGCCGTATTATGGAGGGCCGCCGCTACTCCGATGGTCTGCACCAGGCAATCGAGGCCAAAGAGAGGGTGAAGGTTGAGGCCGCAACCCAGACCTTCGCTACCATCACTCTGCAAAACTATTTCCGTATGTACCACAAACTCGGTGGTATGACCGGTACGGCCGAAACGGAAGCAAGCGAGTTTTGGAGTATCTACAAACTCGACGTTGTGGTTATCCCCACCAACCGCCCCATCGCAAGGGACGACAGGGACGACCTTGTCTATAAGACCAAGAGGGAGAAATACAATGCTGTTGTGGAGGAGGTTGCCAAACTCGTGAGCGAGGGTAGGCCCGTGCTTGTGGGTACCACCTCGGTTGAGGTGTCGGAGCTTTTGAGCCGCATCCTTAAAATCCGCCACATCAAACACAACGTCCTCAATGCCAAGCAGCACGCTTTGGAGGCACAGGTTGTTGCCGAGGCAGGTAGGGCAGGTCAGGTAACCATCGCTACCAATATGGCAGGTCGTGGTACCGATATCAAACTTACCCCCGAGGTTAAGGAGGCAGGCGGCCTTGCTATCATAGGTACCGAACGCCACGAGAGCCGTCGTGTGGACCGTCAGCTCCGAGGTCGTGCCGGTCGTCAGGGTGACCCCGGTACCTCGCAATTCTTCGTGTCGTTGGAGGACGACCTGATGCGTCTGTTCGGTAGCGACCGCATCGCTACGATGATGGATAAGATGGGCCTCCAAGAGGGCGAGGTTATCCAGGCAGGTATGATGTCGAAGGCCATCGAGAGGGCACAGAAGAAGGTGGAGGAGAACCACTTTGGCGTGCGTAAACGCCTGCTCGAATACGACGACGTGATGAACTCGCAGAGGACCGTTATCTACACCCAGCGTCGCCACGCACTCCACGGCGAGAGGGTGGAGATCGACCTCAATAATATGATGCTCGACTTTGCCGACACCTTTGTGGAGAACACACAGGGGGTTGATTTTGAGGACTTCTCCATCGAACTTATCCGCCAGGTGGCAATGCAGCCCACCTTCGACGAGGCCACCTACAACAAGGCCAACAAGGAGGAACTCGCACAACTCATCGTTGAGGACCTCCGCACAGCCTACGCCCGTAGGGCACAGGTGGTGGCACAGACCGCTATGCCTGTGCTGAAAAACGTGATTGAGAAGCAGGGCGACCAAGTGGAAACCCTCTTTGTGCCCATCACCAATGGTACCCTCGTCTATAACGTGGCTACCAACTTGAAGAGGGCAGTGGAGAGCGATGGTGCCGAAATCTATAAGATGTTCACCAAACTCGCAATGCTCACCACCATCGACGACAACTGGCGTGAGCACCTGCGCGCTATGGACGACCTCAAACAGAGTGTGCAGAACGCATCCTATGAGCAGAAAGACCCGCTGTTGATTTACAAGTTGGAGGCCTACAATCTGTTCCGTGCGATGATTGACAAGATTAACCGCGAGGTGCTCTCCATCCTTTTGAAGGGCTATATTCCCACTCGTGAGAATGCCAACGACCGCTTGCGCCAACGTCAGCAAAACCAGCAGAAGGTTGACGTGAACAAGTTGCAGGCATCTCGTATGGCTGCTGCTGCGGCTGCCGGTCAGGGCGAGAAGAGTCGTCCGATGCCGGTACACGTTGAGAAGAAGGTGCGTCCCAACGATCCTTGTCCTTGTGGGTCGGGGAAGAAGTATAAGCACTGCCACGGCGCATAGAAAAAAACGCAGATTGCGGGTGAATTTTGCACCGCACTTCGATAGGCGAGTTCCTCATTTGCGATAAGCAAACTGCGGACTCGCCTTCTTGTTTGGCACAAAATTCACCTCGCACTTTGCATTTTTCAAAAACGCAGATTGCACGGCAACTGCGGCGTTACACTGCGATAAACCACCTCCTCATTTACGTTTAGTAAACTGCGGAGGTGGTTTTCTTGTGTGCCTTGCATTTGCCGCACACTTTGCGT
>JAGBGK010000070.1 GCA_017936005.1 Tidjanibacter sp. | reverse complement strand
ACTACTCTGGTGTGGTACGCCAAATCGTTGTAGCAGTGGGCGATAACCTCCAAGAAGGTCAGGCAATCCTCGTTGTTGAGGAGGTTATGGCCGAGGTTAAGGCCGTAGCACCCAAGGCTGCTGCTGCACCTGTTGGCAAGAAGGTTACTGCACCCCTGCCCGGTAAGGTTTTGGAGGTGTGTGTGAAAGAGGGCGACAGTGTGAAGTCGGGCCAGAAGATTGCCGTATTGGAGGCAATGAAGATGGAGAACGACATCGTGTCGGACTACTCGGGTACCGTTAAGGAGATTGCTGTTGCCGAGGGCGATACCCTCCAAGAGGGCGACACCATCTTTGTGGTTGAGTAGGAAGCAAAACAAGAGTAGATATCTGATGACTGCGGCCTGCCACCACATTTGGGACAGGCCGTAGTTGTGGAGAGAACAACGGATAATAAAACGGAGAAAAAACTATGGCAAAGGAAACGGTATTGGTAAGTGGCGGTGCAGGATATATTGGCTCGCACACAACGGTTGCGCTCATTGAAGCGGGCTACGATGTGGTTATTATTGACAACTTGTCAAACTCGGATATCGGAGCAGTTGAGGGTGTGAGGAAGATTACGGGCGTGGATGTCCCCTTTGAGCAGGTGGACTGCTGCGACAAAGAGGCACTGAGGGCTGTGTTTAAGAAATACGCCTTCAACTCAGTCATCCACTTTGCAGCATATAAGGCTGTGGGCGAGAGTGTTGAGAAACCGTTGAAATACTACTCCAACAACCTTGGCTCGTTTGTCAACATTCTGGAATTGATGCAGGAGGAGGGTAGGAGTAATGTGCTGTTTTCCTCGTCGGCCACTGTGTATGGCGAGCCCGATACGTTGCCCGTAACGGAGACTTCGCCCCGCAAACCTGCCACCTCGCCCTATGGTAATACCAAACAGATGTGTGAGGATATCCTGAGGGATACAGTGGCCGCAGGTGCCGGTGTGAAGGGTATCGCTCTGCGCTACTTCAACCCTATGGGTGCCCACCCGTCGGCACTCATTGGCGAGTTGCCCCGCGGTGTGCCCAACAACCTTGTGCCTTTCATCACCCAGACCGCTGCGGGCGTGAGGGAGTGCTTGTCAATCTTTGGCGATGACTATCCCACACCCGATGGTACTTGCATCCGTGACTATATTGACGTTGTGGACCTTGCAGCTGCCCACGTTGCTGCCATTGGCCGCTTGGTGGAGGGCAGGAACAAAAAAGATTACGAGGTGTTCAATGTTGGCACGGGACGTGGAGTGTCTGTGATGGAACTCGTGGAGGCTTTCGAGAGGGTGAACGGACTAAAACTCAACTACCGTATCGCAGGCCGTAGGGCAGGCGATGCTGTATCGGTGTGGGCCGACACTGCGCTGGCCAATGAGGAGCTCGGCTGGAAGGCTGTGCGTAGCCTCGACGAAACCCTTGCGGCTGCTTGGGCGTGGGAGAAACACGTCAGGGGCATCGAGTAGGGGGGCGAGAGAGCCAACTTTTACCAACAAATATAGAGATTGAGAGATGAAAAGATTTTTAGTTATTGTGGCGGCGGTGCTGTCGAGTGTGCTTGTGGCCCGAGGGCAGGCGTGCACGGCACCCGATATTTGTGGAGTGTGGCTCGGTCAGGAGAAAACGAGTAAAATTGACATCTACCGCAAGGGTAATCTTTGGGAAGGCAAGGCTGTGTGGTATGACGAGTATGGCGACATTGGCGACCAGAATGTCATTGTGCTGCGCGACCTCAGCTACGATGCCAAAGAGAACGAATGGACGGGAAAGATATATGACCCGTTTCGCAAGAAGAGCTTCAATGTTACCGTGAGTTTGCAACGCAATGGAAAGCTGAAAGTAGTAGGCCGTGCGGGGGTAATATCGAAGACGATGTATTGGACAAAAACCGATTTGCAGGGGTAGCTTTCACACTGTACTGCGATAAGCGGAGTTCGTGTCATTTGCGATGAGCAGACTGCGGACTCCGCTTTTTCTGTGCCTATGGATCTGTGCCCACTCCTATTGTTTCATAATCCCATTACTCCCTCCATTACTACTTCTATTGCCTCTTCCATCACCTCTTCCATTCCCTTGTTCAACTATTCCACCAAAACAAAACTCACGGGTAACGAATTTGTTACCCGTGAGTTTTTTGTCGTGATATTCAAATAAATGGAAAATTTAATTTTCAATTCTCCATTAATTCTTGTAGTCGTACTCTACGGTACAGTTGAGCGACTCGGAGGCCACAGCATTGGTAACGTGGTAACTCTTACCACTCTCGTCGGGGGTGGTAACGTAGAATACAATGTGGCAGTTGGGTTGCACCCAATCGCTTCCGAGGGGCATATTGAACAGATACTCAGCCGTTTCACCCGCTTTGAGTGTGCCCAGCGAGTGGCCAACATAGTATCCCTTGTTCTTGCCATCGGCCAAACGGAGTGCGTTCTCGTGCACTTTGCACTCACCCGTCTGGTCGCCCTGCTGAATGGCGGTGATGTTGCTCTCCAACAGCATTGCAGCCACGCAGTACTCGCCCTCCTCGGCAGCCTTAACCGACACCCTTGCCAATGCACTCACGCCGTCGCACTGAATACGGGCAGCGATACCTGCTTTTGCCGGTGTTGCCTGTGCCTCGTTAATCTCCCTCTGGAATGTTTGAGAGGAGTGCGCACCACTATAACGGAGGTCAAAAACGTAGGCCGGATAGCTCTCAATTCCACCGATAGCCTGTACAAAGCCGGGCTCTTTGTAGTACATCGGGTCGGTGGCGTTGTAGGTGTGAACGCCAATATGTACAAACTTGTCGGCATAGTCGGGATTGTTCCACAACCTTTTGATAACCTGAATCAGCCTCGGGCAGTTGGGGCAAGCTGTACCGGTAAGCTGGAAGAGCACCGACCTCTTGGTAAACGAGGTGTTGTCGGGCTGCATATCGATAGCCGCCATTGGGATAGCCATATCCATAGCGGTAATCCTCACAGGTTTATTCTGGGTGTTGAGGGTCTTCACACTTGCCCAGAAGGAGTAGATACCGGCCTCCTTGGGGTTGAAGCGATACATATATTTCTCCACACCGTTGTCGTCCGTAACCCTCTTGGTGCCCATCGCAACCACCTTGTTGTTGTAGTCGTAGAAGGTAACCTCGTCGTCCATCATAGCGTCCAACACCTTACCATCCCTACGCACGATGAGATAGACCTCATCCACGCCCACCTGGAAGAGCTTGTGCGAGGCGGTAACGGAGAGTCCCACCTCGTCGTTGTCCGAGAAGTCGAGAGGTTGCTTAACCACTGCAACGACTTTGATGTCTTCCGAGGTGTGGGTTGCGCCCTCCTTGTCGTAGGTGAAGTAGAAGATGTATTCGCCGGCTTCGGTGGTGGTGAAGGTGAGTGCTTCGAGGGGCACAATGTTACCATCCTCCTTGTTGTAGGCAGTAATCTCCTGTGTCGATTGGATGGGTAGGCCGTCGAAGGTGGCCGTGAAGACCACCTTGTCGGAACCGTCGGCATAGATAACACCTGCCGATGCGGTTACTTTGAAGCCCGTGCCATCGCCCTGAAATTGGTTGTCTTCCTCGGTGCCACGGCAAGCGGTGAGGGCCACCATAGCGGCCACCGCAACAGCAAATATCTTTGTCAGTTTCATAACGTATTCTTTACTTGTCTTAACTTTTTCTGTTGTTTGCCTTCTCTCTCACAGGGCGGTTATCCCCGGGCGGAGGCATTAGTTGTTGCCACGGAGGCTGTTGAGGTACTTGATGTTCCTCTTGTGGAACTCATCCACACCGATTACGGGATACTCGTAGGTCTTCACACCCTCGCCCTCGAAGGAGGTGCGAATTTTGGGTACTGCCACAGTCTTAATCTCTTGGTGCGACTGTGTGTTGTTAACCACACGCTTCCTTGCGTTCTTCATCGCAGCAGCTTTGGCCACAGCGGGAGCGGCAGGCTCGGTGTAGCCACGAGTCAGCACGATGTCCGAAATGATGCGGCTTGCGAAGTAGAACGAGCCGGAGTTGTCCTGATTGTGTCCTGCGCAGGGGTAGAAGGTCTGCACCTCACGACCGGTTTCGGTGTAGGAGCCGTCCTCGTTGGTTGCATAGGACACCACCTCAATATCGGTGGGTTTGATGGTGATGGTGTTGCCACCGTTGGAAATCTCCACGGGGAAGCGACCATCGGCATAGTAGCCTGTCTCATACCACTTGAAGTTCTCGTCAATGTCGCCATAGGCCCTTGTGCTCTTACCACTGTTACCAATCAGGTGGTACTCGTTCCAGAAACCTCCGAGGATGTTTGTGGTGAGAGTGTGCGACGAGAGGGGGAAGTAGGTGTTGGTGTTGAAGGGTACCCAGAAATTGGTGCCATCTGTTTGGATGCTCCACTTGGGACCGAAGTCGAAGATGGGTGCAAGGGTGTAGGCACCACCATAGTCGGCCGAGGAGAAGAGCTCGTAGGCGTCGGCATAGGTGCTCTGGATGTAGCCCGTGGTGTCAAATCCCCAACCCTTACAGATAATCTGGTTGTTGTTGCGCAAGTTCTGGTTGTAGGCATCAACGGCAACTTTGAACTCCTCGAAATAGGCGAGGGCCTCCTCGCGACTTACCTTCACGTTCTCAAATATTTTGATTACATCCTCCGGCAGAGTCTCGGGATAGGTTTGGTCGCCACCGATGGTAATCTTGCACTGTACCTGCTCCTCTTTCCACTTGGTAACATACGAGCCATCGGCATTTTGGATGAAGTTGCCGGCCTCGTCGGTCTGTTTCTCATCGTAGCCGATGGTTGCGGTTGCGGTCCAATCGCCGGCCAGAGCGTTGAGTGCGGAGATATCCAGCGTGCTGGGGCTCTGCATAGCAATATTGGAGATGGTTGGCTCCTCGGAATAGACGCGAGTGCCATCAATGTTGCTCACTTTGGCAGCAATGTAGATACGCTCGTTGGGGAACGTAGCGATGGGGATGTCCAAACCTTCGGGGCTGTTGATGGCATCAACGTCGGTGCCTTCAAGTGGAGCGCCATATGAGTCAAGCAGTGCCTGACACGAACCGGTGATTTGGTGCCAAGCCCTCTCGCCGTTGGCAACATAATATGCCTTTTTGACATTCGACGAGGGGTTGGTGCTGCGTAGGTTGAAGACAGCTTTGGTTGCGGTACTCTTTTCGGGTACAAAGATGAGCTCGAAAGTGGGTGCCGGCTCGGTTGCTTCTTGGAGCTGGAACTCTTGGGTGAAGTAGTTCTGGATGTGGCCATCCATAAAACCATCGGTGATGTTGTCGTCGGCGAGGCCTACGATGTGTACGCGGTAGGTGTCCTCGCGTGTGATGGCGTGCTCATAGAAGAAGTCGTCCAATTCCAAACGCACGGAGCCCTGCGGATAGTCTCTGCTCCTTGTGAATGGAGTTGCGCCTTCGAGCATTGCGGTATAGCTTGTAATCCACCACTGAATGTGTTTGTTGTAGCCCTCCTCGCCATCAAGCATATTCACAAGCACGTTGTGCATCTCTTGGTTCTCGATATAGACGATGAAGTTGTCGATGCCCTCCTCGGGGGTGATTATGATGGAGGCACCATCGGGGCGGGTGGCTATGTTCACGTCAATCTTCTTGGTCAGCAACTCGGGTTTTTGGAGTTGAACGTCGAGTTTGTGGAAGAATGCGCCTTCGTCCCAATATTTACTCTGATTGCGGGCGATGTTAATCATATCATCCTCTGTACGAGCGAGGTCCAACTCGGTAATGTAGTAGTCGGTGTCGAAGAGAGGAACGTAGTAGCCGTAGCCCCATCCCCAGAGCGACTCGCCCCAGCGATACTCACCGAGCATAACCACCTGTGGCTGACCGGGAACAATGCCCATATAGTAGGACAGTATCTCACCATTGCTCTCCTTGTAGGAGTCCTCGTCGCTGAAAGAGAGGGTTGTCGATTTGTTGAAATAGTTGCCATAGGCGTTGTCGTTGAGGTTCATAGCCTCGGCCATGGAGGTAGGACGGCCGCCAAGACTGCCATAGATGATGTTGGTGTTGTAGGTGTAGAGGTCGCAGCTGGCCCACTTGATTACGTGGTTGTCTAGTGTCTCGGGCGCCTTTACATCCACTTTGAACGAGTTGTAGGTGATGTCATATACCCTGATGCTCTCTGCGAAGTCGGTGGTCTTGATACCGTCCACTTTGATAACATCCTCATAGAACTCTTGTGTCTCGGTCAACTCACCTGCGATATAGACCACATACTCGGTGTTTGCCGACAGGTGGGTGATGTGGAGTTCGGAGTCGCCATTAGCCACATCGTTTACAAGTATGCCCTCGGCAAAGATGATGGCGGGGGTGGGAGCTGTGAAGCCCTCGGCTTTGTCCTCCTCAGCGGTGAATATCTTGTAGCCGAAGCGGGATATGTTGGCGGTGGTAATTTTGAGCTTTGCGGAGTTTGCGGTCTGGCTACCGTCCACAATCTCAGCCTTCAAAGTGGGACGGATGGAGGTGGTGAAGGTTGCTGTTACAACATCCTCAAACACATAGGTTTGCTCTGCGCCATCCTCATCCTCGGCGCGCAGACGACCTGCGAGCGAGAGGGTATATTCGGTGTTTTCGTTGAGTCCCTCAATCTCGATACGCTTGGCTGCCACGTTATCCTCGTCGCACTCCAACTCGATGAGGGTTGCCCCTTCGAGGTCGAAAATCTCCTCTGCGGTGTACTCTTTGGCCTCCGAGGAGGGCTCAACGATGTAGGCAACCTCGTTGAGGATGCTGGTTGTGATAGCACCCTTTGCTCCGGTGATGCTGGCGGAGTTGATTTTCACCGTCAGAGCCGCATCCTTAATCGGGTTTGTGGGCGTAACGGGGTCCGGGTCAATAGGACCTTCGGGAGTAACGCAAGCGTTCAAGCCGAGCAGAAGGGCAAAAAGACCTGCGAAAGCAATGTGTAGAAATTTTTTCATTGTGTTTACAAAATGTAAAAAGGTTTATATTATTTGTTGTTTTTTGCGGTTCACACCAATCCAAAATCGGCCACAATGTACAAATTTTTTTTCGGAATCTTTCAATTTGTAGTTATAAACCAATCTATTTTGTCGTATTTTCTCTTTTTTGCTTTCAAATTTACCACATTGTGTCGGGTGTAGTTTCGATTTGCAATACAAAACAGCATTTTGGGGGTTATTATAAATATAAGGTAAAATATTTGCAGGCTCGAAAAAATGATGTATATTTGCTACTTTGAATAGAGTTGTTCTTTGTGTAATCAACTGAGCGTTAGTGGCTTGGTTGAAGATGGGACGACGCGCTGCAAAAAGAGAAATTTAACCTTCAAATCTGTAAGATGAAAAAAATTATTTTGGCCGCTTTGGTGGCATTTGCAACAACCGTAGCAATGGCTCAAATTCCCTCCGTAAAGATTGAGAACGGCAAGGGTAAGAGCGTGAAAACCTCCTCGTTGGTGGATGGTGAAACTCCTATGATTCTCTCCTTCTGGGCTGTGTCGTGCAGCAACTGCATCTTGGAGCTCAATGCCATTAGCGAGAAATTTCCCGATTGGATTGAAGAGGCCGATTTCAGGGTTGTGGCCGTGTCGGTGGACGATGCAAAGAACTCTGCAAAGGCTCGTGCGTTGGCCGAGGGTAATGGCTGGGGTGACTTCACCCTGCTCTACGACAAGAATCAGGACTTCCAGCGTGCAATGAACGCACCCGTGTTGCCCCACGTCTTTGTGGTTGACAAGAATGGCAAGATTGTCTATTCCCACACCGCCTATCAGCCCGGCGGTGAGGATGAACTTTTCAACGTTATCAAGGGGCTGAAATAAGACCACAGAGGTTGCCATCCGTAGAGTGTCGGGTGGCAACCTGCTTTTGAATACCCAAACACTTTTTTGTTGAATACAAATTCTATTTTCCCACGATGAATAAAAGAATACTGCTTGCCTTTGCGGCAATGCTTGCCTGCGGTGCTGTCGATGCCCAGACCGAAGAGAAGGGTTTTCTGACGGGTAGTTTTGAGAGTAACACCATTGGCTATGTCAACGACGATAAGACCTTTGCGAGGGTGCCCGATGGTGGCTTTGGCTCCAACAACTACCTCAAAGTGGACTACTATAAAGGCTCCCTTTCGGCGGGCCTGCAAATGGAGGCCTACCAACCCGCTTTGGTGGGTTTTCCCTCGAACTTGAAGGGTACGAAACTCGCCAACTACTACATCGCTTGGAACGACGAGGACTTTGCCTTTACGGCTGGTACCTTCTATGACCAATTTGGTAGTGGTCTGCTGTTCCGTAGCTATGAGGATAGGGCGTTGGGTAACAATAGCGCACTGCTGGGTGCAAGGCTTAATTGGCACTATAAGGACATTTTCGAGGCCAAACTCCTCTGGGGTGTGCCCCGTATGCCCTTTACGAACTACGTTATGAGCGACGACGAGGATAACTATATGAAAGGCTACCCTATCTATAACGAGTGGGCCGAAACCAATGTGAGGGGTGCCGATGCGTCACTCTCGCTGTCTAACCTGCTGGGCCTGGAAAGTGTCAACGTGGCTCTGGAAGGCTCGGTGCTGAATCGCTACCAAGCAGTAGGTCTGTTGGCCGAGGAGGAGGGTGTGAAACCCTCCACTACGGGCTATTCGGCAAGGGCCAATGTGGAGTATAACGGCTTTGTAGCTCGTGCCGAGTGGGTTGATGCGGGCCAAAAGCACTACCGCTACTCCGATGGCGAGAGCAACTACCTCATCAAGAATGGCAACGCACAACTCGTTGACCTCGGATATAGCGGTGGCGGCTTGGGCGTAAACCTCTCGGTGCGTAGGTTGGAGTGGATGAACTCCTACATCGACGGCCGTGGTATCGTGCTGGACGAGAGTAGTATCACCAACAACAACCTCAACTATGTTCCGGCTCTGTGTGCGCAGTACTCCTATTCGCTCACCAATATCCACCCCTATGTTCCTATGCCATACTACATCAATGGCCCCTTTGTGAACAGTGGCGAGATTGGTGGCCAGCTGGATGTTTATTACAACTTCCGCCGTGGCACCACGCTGGGTGGTAAGAGGGGTATGAAGGTCAACTTCAACCTTTCGACCTACTATAACTTGGCCGAGGAGGGTAGCTTTGCTCCCGGTAAGATGCTGTGGATGAATGTGAATGTGGGAATGGAGAAATACCTTACCCGCAAGTTCAAGCTCAAAATGCTCTATGCTATGCAACAGCGCAACACCTCCTATGGTATGGGCGATGGCACGGCTGTGGCGAATGTGTTTGTGGCCGATATGCTTTATAAGTTCACCCCGAAACTCTCCACTCGCTTGGAGTTGCAGTATCTGCTCTCCTACGAGGCTTCCAACGGCTACGATTGGATGGCAGCACTCTTTGAGGTCAATATGGCACCTCGTTGGAGCGTGTTTGTGAGCGATATGTATAACCACGGAATGGAGAAGGTCCACTACTATAACGTGGGTGCAAGCTATACCGCTTCTCGTACCCGAGTGGCCATTGGTTGGGGCCGTACTCGTGAGGGCCTCATCTGCTCGGGTGGTGTGTGCCGTATGATGCCCGCCTACACGGGTGGCAACCTCACCATCACCACTTCGTTCTAATAAGCTGTTAGCTGTTAGCTGTTAGCTGTTAGCCATTAGCCATTAGTTGGGCAGAAAGGGCAGAAAGAGCAGAAAGGACAGAATAGAAAACTGCGCCCAAAGGCTCACCATATTTTTCCATTTTCCATTTAAAAAGTCGTTAGACGATAGACGTTAGACGTTAGACAAAATAACTATGAAACTGAAACAACTCATATTGTTTGCTACAACCGCCCTGCTTGTGGTGGGGTGTAGCGGTACGCCCGATAATAACGAGCCCACCCCGACTCCCAATCCCGACGATAAGGAGGAGGTGGTGGATCCTGCCGAGGACACCTATACCCTCGTGGCCGACAAGGAGTCGGTGGATGCCGATGGCGTGCAGAAGGTTACCTTCTCGCTGCTCAACGGCAAGGGCGAGGACTTGTGCAAGAGCGAGCCGGGTATGGTAAAGGTGATGAATAAGACCACGGGCTTGTGGCTCGGCTATGGTAAACACTCGTTCGCTTCGGTAAGGAACGGAGAGTATGAGTTTTCGGCAACCTACCGAGGCTACGATGCGGAAAATGTGGTGAAGGTGAAGTTTGAGAATAGGGGCAAGTATGAGAAATACCGCCAGAGTGTGGTTATCTACAAAGCCACGGGTGCGTGGTGTACAGCCTGCCCTGTGTTGACAGCCAACCTCCACACCGTTGCCGAGGAGTGGGGCGAGCAGATGATTGTGGTGGCTTGCCACGGTGGAGGTGCCGACCCCTTCAAACTATCGCCCGATGTGAGTGCAGCCCTGCTTACGCAGTGGAAGTCGAGTGCCTACCCATCGTGTGTGTATGACAACAACACCTTTGTGAGTGGCGCAAAGGATGTGGAGAATGTGAAGAAGAACATTACGGAGCAGATTAGCAAATACCCCGCAACGTGTGGTGTGAAGATCACCGAGGCGAGCCTCAGTGGAAAGACTCTCACGGTGAAGGCTTCGGTGAAGAGTGCAGTGGGTGGCTCCTACGACCTCGGGTGTGTGCTTTTGGAGGACAACCTCTACTATGCAGGTGGCAGCGAGCCTTCGGGCGTGTATAGCGACGTTATGCGTGGTCTGACGGGTAGTTTCAACTACTACAACAAGGCTACCGCAGTGGATGTTGCGGCCGATGGCGAGGCCCACAAGGAGTTCACCATCGAGGGCCTTTCGGTTGCCGACCCCAAGAATTGTAAGGTTGTTGTCTTTGCACTTGTGAGGTTGAGCAACGGCCAGACCGTTACGGACAATGCCGCTGTGTGCAAGGTGGGCGAGAGTATGACCGCCTATGTTCTTAATGAGTAAAGAGTTACCGAGATGAAACAGAGCCTCCAAACAATCCTTCGTTGGGCGAGCCGAGTGGCTTGCCTTGTGCTGTGTGTGGCCTTTGTGTGGGGTTGCAGAGGTAGCGAGGGTGGCGATGAGGTGCCCGAGGGCGAACTGCGAATCTTTGCCGACAAGACAACGATTGTTGCTAATGGAGTGGATAAGGTTACCTTCACGCTGATGTATGGCTCGCAGAATGTGAGCACGGCGGAGGAGGTGCAACTCGCTTGGTGGAAAGATGGTGTGGAGAATAGGGGCCGCTGGGGTGAGGTGTCATTTGCCACTGTGGAGGCCGGCACCTACGATTTTAGGGCAATCTATGGCTCCCAAACCTCCTCCAATGAGGTAAGGATTGTGGTTGAGGAGGAACCCGCCACGGGGGCCGAGAAGGACTATGTACAGATGTTTGCAGGCTTCCAATTTACGTCGGTCTATTGTAGTGGCTGCCCAAGCCTCACGCAGGCCATTAAGGCCGTGCAACAGAGGGGCCTAAACCTTGTGCCTATGGCTTTCCACCGCAATATGGGCCCCACGATGATTGACCCGATGACCTTTGAGATGACCAAGAAGGAGGACTACCTCTATGCCTGTGGGTCGAGTGGGGATGCTCTGCCGTTCTTCTGTGTCAATATGGTGAGTGGCAAGACCCTCACGGCAGTCTATGACCGCACCAACGGCTCGGAGGTGGAGGCTGTGATGGACTATGTGGCCGAACGATACCCTGCGGAGTGCGGTGTGGCCATCGAGAGCCGCTACGATGAGGCACGACGAGAGGTGGAGGTGAAGGCTAAACTTACGACCAATAGGTCGGGATACTACAACTACCAGATTGTCCTCTTGGAGGACGGCATCGCCTTCGATGAGGAGGTGTGCGACAATGTGGTGAGGGCCCTCTCGTCCACCTCTCGCTATGGCCACAAGTGGAACGATGGGGGAGTGTGCCGCAAGTGTGAGGAGGTAGAGGGTGTGCAGACCATCAGGCTCAATACTGCGTGGAAGGCGGAGAATATGAGAGTTGTGGTGCTGGCCATCGATAATGTTGGACGCATTGTTGTCAACTGCAACGTGTGCACCGTGGGCGAGAGTGTCGATTATAAGATTGAGAAATAGAACGTTATGAGGATATACCAAACAAAAATAATTACCCTTATGTTGGCCGTGAGCGCACTGCTGGGTGGCTGCAAGGGCAACGAGGAGGAGATTGGCGAGATAGAGCTCTCGTCCGATGTGGCAAGTGTGGTGGCCGATGGACTATCGAAGGTGAAGGTTACGGCCACAAGTGGCGGACGTGATGTGACCTCGCTGGTGCAGTTCCACCACGGCACCGAACTCTTTGCCCTCGAAGGGGGTGAGTTTACAACCGTAAAGGTAGGCCGACACAAACTCTCGGCCTCGTGCGAGGGAGTGATGTCCAACGAGTTGGAGATTGTGGCTACCGCACCAGAGGAGCTTCCAGCATCGAGGTTTGTAAGACACATCTGCGCGATGGACTTTACGGCTACCGACTGCGCCTTCTGCCCCGATGGTCAGAATCAGATGTTGCAGGTCAACAAACAGATGGAGGATGAGGCCACCAAAATTCACCTTTTGGCACTTCACACCCCCGGTGTGGACCCTATGGGTATAGCTTTGGCAACCGAGATGATGGGCGACTTTGGGGTGCTGGAAAACCCATATTACCTTGTGGATATGCGTGATAAGGGCGGACTCAACTCGCCCGAGGAGAAGAGTGCCTATCGCAAGAGCCTTGTGCGCTCAATGGATGAGTACCCTGCCCACGTTGGAGTGGCGGTGAGTACCAAGTTTAATAAGGACAACGGCACGTCGTGCGAGGTGGAGGTGAGCCTCCTCTCGGAACGCAACGACCACTACCGCTTGGCGGTCTATGTGGTTGAGGATGGCATCGAGGCCGAGCAGAATGTTAATGGCTTCTATAAGCCCTACACCCACAACCACGTTGTGCGCCGCTTGTTGAGCGACACCTATCGTGGCGACAATCTCGGGGCTGTGGCTGCCGAGGGTAGTGTTACGAAAAAATACTCCTTCGAGATGGAGGATGGATGGAAGAGCGAGAATGCCTACATCTACGCTTTGGCCATCGATTCGCAGGGATTTGTGAACAACGTTGGAGTATGTCGTGTCATAAACGACACTTTTGAGTACGATTATTTGGAGAAATAGATAAAAACAGATACTTTCACACACTATGAAAAAGATTTATTCCATATTGCTGATGCTGTCGCTGCTGGTAGGAGCGGCAACTCTCTACTCGTGTACCGAGAAACCCAATGCGGGTAACGAGATCGAAAACCCTACGCCTGACCCTACGCCTGACCCTACTCCCGAGCCAAGTTTGGACGCTCCCGAGCCTCTCGAACACCCCAACGTGCCCACCCCTATTGCGTGGGGCGCATATAAGGCCGAGCCAAAGGTGGCTTCGGATGGTGTGGCCATTGAGGTTATGAGTGTTGAGAATCGTAACTTTGTCTTTGCCTGCCGTCCCGGTCTGAGGGCCAAGTCGTTCAGGTTGGATGTCTATCCATTGAGCGTGCTCTACAATGCCTTGATGGAGAAGATGAACACCGAGGGTATGCCCCTCACCACCCCCGCAACTCCCGTGGAGGTTGAGGGCTGGATTAGGGAGTTTATGTTTGCCGAGGGTGGCAATGCGGCCTATACCTTCGACGAAGAGGAGCCCGGCTATAATAATATGGTATTCGATTGGGCCAACTCGGAGTATATGCAGATAGATGTTGTGCCCGACTGCGAGTATGTGATTGTGGCAGTGGCTTGTGCCGACACGGAGGGTAGCGCAAGCGAGCAGTTGGAGATGACGATTTGCTATGTGCGTACGCCCAGCGGAGAGTTGGTTGGTAACCCACAAGCCGATATTGATGTGCAGACGTGGACCGACCGCTTTGTCCTCACCTTCCTGCCCAATGACGACTGCCACTATTTCTACTACCTGTGGTCGATGGAGGCCGATATTACCCCATATTTGACACACTATGGCGACCAACTATACAGGGACTATATGCGTAACCATATGGTGGGTGCCGAGATTAGCCGCGATGATCTCGATTATCACAAACTCGGTATGAGCGGTTTTCCCGTGGGGGTAGATACAACCTTTATGGTTACAACCATCGGTACTGATGTGTTCAGCACCCCCGCCACAAGCTATCAGAGCAAGACCTTCAAACTTGACAAGGTGCCCGACGGTGCAAGCCCTGCCGAGGTGTCGGTTACGATTGACGAGAACCACACGGGCTCCAATATGGCTTGGTTCTCGGCCGATATGACAGCCAATACAAGGGTGATGTTTTACAGGGCATACAAGGCCTCCGAGGCTGCCGATATTATGGCCGCAAGCCCCGAACAGCAGGCGGAACTCGTTGCTGACCTTGTGTATCAGGGCTATGGACTTGTCAACCACAACTATAAGTTCGATATGGAGACAAACGACCTCTCGCAATCGCAATCGTGTGTGGCTACGGACTGCTATATGGGCCTCGAAGCCGACTCCGAGTATGTGATTGTGTACACGGCCGTCAACCCCTATCAGGAGACTATGAAGTTGAAGTTTAGCGAGCCATTCAAGACCGACGCTTTGGTTACCGACAAACCCGCCGAGAGTAAGGCCGACGTGGAGTTGAGTCTGGTGGCCACCAGCTATACCAATGTGAAGTTCGACTTCACCTACAACTTTGAGAACACCGCCATCTACTACTTCCGCTTTGTTAACCCCGACAGTACAAAACCCGAGGAGGGTGGCCTCGCAGAGGATGCTACCCGTGAGGAAAAAGTGAACTTCCTGTTGGGTTTGGATGAGATGATGGGCGCGCCTTTGGCCAATGTATGGCAGGCAGAGAGGGCCAATAGCGACACCTATACTATGGTGCTCGATCAGGGTACCACCTATAAGATTGCCTATGTTGGCGAGGACTGGAACGGTGTTCTTGGCGATGTTAAGTTTGTCAGCGTAACCACCCCCACACTTATTGGTGGTCTTAACCCCGAGGGTAAGATTGAAATCGTTAATGAGGACGGTGTGGAGCGCTTCAAATTCAGCATTGTCAAGGAGGCTGCCTCGTTTAAGTACCTTGTGGGCTATGAGGAGCCGGAGGTGATGATTCGCTATCTCGGCTTGGATCCATATAGCGAATTTGTCAAGGGCTGGACGTGGTATGTTACCGACTGCGGACTCACCGCCAAAGGAATGTTGAGCACCACCATCGACATTCACAAACACTCCCTTGTGGGCAACGAGAAACGTTGTGTGGCTCTGATGATGGCCATTGGTACCGATGCACTTGGTGGCGAGGTCTATGGCGAGTTGGAGCACCTGATTTATGAGAATGGTGTGGCTCGCACGTTGGAGTCCTACTATCCCAATATGGCGACACCTGCCCAGCAGACAGTCAATAAGGCTTCGGCCCAGCTTGATGCGGTCTATGCGATATCGCACCAGAGGGCAGATGTTGAGCGTCCGAGTCGCGTGGTAAGGCCCATTGAGGCGGGCGACGTGGAGAGTCTGCAGAGGGTTGTTCGTGTTAGTATGAAGAGCAAACACCCCAAGAGTCTCAAATAACCATTTTGCAGATTTGATAAACCACGGGTAACGAGGCCGTTACCCGTGGTTTTTTGTTGACCGTCAACCGTCAACCGTCGACCGTCAACCGACAACCGTCAACCGTCAACCGCCAATTGTCAACCGTCTAACGACTTTATAAATTGAAAATTGAAAATGGAAAATTGAAAATTAAGGTGCGCCGTTGGCGCAGACTTTTATTTTCTTTTCCACTTTTTCTGCCCTTCCTGCCCTTTCTGCTCTTTTACAGACCTCACCCGCCTTCGGCACTGCTCGGCGAGGCCGCCGAGCGCAATTTCGACCACCCTCCCTTACCTCCCCTTTCTTAGGGGAGGAGTAATTTTCCATTTTCCATTT
>JAGBGK010000013.1 GCA_017936005.1 Tidjanibacter sp. | reverse complement strand
TTCAAAATTGAAGAGTTAGTTGACGGTTGATAGTTGACAAACACAAATAAAAAGATATGAAAAGCATAAACAACATAGTTAAAGGAGTGGCAATGATGGCAATGGTTGCTTTTGCCACCATCTCCTGCACACCCGAGCCTGAGCCCGAAGTTGTCCCCAACTTCCCCGCCCAAGTGATAGAAGCCAATGTGGAGGCCGGCGAAATTTACAAGTTCACAATTGAGCCCAATATGGATTGGAAACTCAACATTCCCTCCGAGCAGTTTGCACTCTTCAAGCTCATCCTCGACAACGGCAAACAAGACCTCGTGCAACGTGGTAAAGCCGGCAAACACGAGATTAGCGTCTTGGTGGTAGACCAGGTGGACTTCAATAACTCCTACACCTGCGAGCTCTCGCTCACTATGGGTAATCAAACACAGGTGGTCGCAAAACTTACCAAAGGTAAACTCCAACGACGAGCCGATGTGTATATGGTGAAATACAATGCCGAAGAGGAGAGTTTCGAACAAAACGAAAACGGCGATTGGGTGTATGAGGAGAAGACAACCTCAAAGACCGATATGAGGTGGAGTAATATGCAGTGGATGCAGCGCATCAAAGTGGATGCCAACTTCAACTGGGTATTGCAGGGTATCCCCACCTGGATGCTGACCAACGAGATTACGGGCGGTCAAAGCGGCGTAACCGAGTTGTTCATACGCGTCGATACCGAAAAGTGGCCTCTGGATAAGAATGAATACACTTTGGAATTGTGCGACGTTTCATCCGACACCAACGGCGATGGCGTGGTTAATGCCGACGACAGGCTGGTTGTCAGCAGTTTCAGCCTCACATTGGAGGGTTGCCGTGATGTGATGGAGTGGTCGCTCGCCGAGGAGCTGCAATTCAACTCCGAGGGACTCTACTACCAACCAAGCAGTTATGACTATGTGGATATCGTTACGGGACATATTTCCTCTCCCTATGGAGTTGAACTACGCAAAATCACTTGGTACAACGACCGCTATTGGGTTGCCGACGGTACGGACTATTCCGAGTGGCTCACCCTGACGATAGACAACTACTCCGAGGGCGCAAGTGCCGAGGCCGGTGTGTGGAAACGCACATTCACCATCACGGCACAGCCAACACCATATCTGACCTCTCGCAAGTGTGTAATCTTTGCTCTTCCCGCTGCCGTGGCTGCTCAGGTTTCGAGTGTAACCCAACTTGTATCGAGCGACAACAAAGAGATTGTGGCAGAGTATGAGCAATATGTAGTCAGCACAATCAATCAGGCCGGCATAAACGACGAACTCATCAAACCCATCTCGGTCGAGAGCATTGACGCAATGAGGGCTACGGGTGGTGATTTCAAGGAGATTAGCTCCGACAAATACCCCGGAGGCGGAAAGTGGAGCAACATCCCCAATGGCTACCTGATGACCTACAACAGCACAAAATCCGGGAGCGAACTGCTCTTCGGTAACGACTTTGTTAGATATGAGATTTATGGTCCTCAGGGTTTGTATGATACCGAAAGTTGCTGGATTTGCATAGAGCCTTCGGATATGACAACCCCCGACAGCAAATTCTACCGAGTGGTGATGAGGCTCGATGAGGGCAAAGAAGAGGATAAGGATAGTGGGAAATTCCCCAATAGCCAGCCCACAGAGAATGGTGGCAACGAGGCAACCTTTATATTCTACGATGCCAACGACACCGCCTACGCATTGTTGCACTGTGTGTTGGACCCCACATTTGACCCCTATGCAGGTTTGGAGATTCCCATACAGTTTGTCAACCCACAAGAAGCCTATGCAGCAGGTGCCAAGTTGGAGCGCATCAAACAGGGCGATGATTACTACGATAGCGACGCTGTGTGGCACGGTGTTGCTCTATTCCGCCTGACTTGCTCGCCGGCCTACAACACCTTTGAACTCACGGTGCCATCGTACAACAGCATTTGGGACGCCTATGAGCAGAACAAGGGTTGCATAACAGCCGAGCAGGTGTCCAACAAGAAGATTAGAATCACAATCAATTCCACCGAGAGTTTGAAAGGTGGCAGGGTATCGTTGTATAGCGGCACGAACGACGTTGCCCACATTGTGATTAACTACAACGTGGAGTAAGGTGTAGATATGCACTCACACACGCGTAATATATAAATAGGTAGGGAATAACAAATAAGGAAAACATAATATGAAATTGAGAAAACTTTTGGTTTGGGCTCTTGCGGCAACACTCTCGACTCTCGGGGTTGGTTGTACCAACGATATTGACGAGGGCACGGAGAGTGGCTATGGCTATGCCCAGTTCAAACTCTACAAGCACGCCTCCTATAACCCCGAAGGCCGAGCTTTGGTGGGTGGCGAGTTGGAGTATCTGAGGGATGCCTACAAGGTACAGGTAACCCTCGGCTACGATGAGGGCTACGAGCGTACCATCACACAGACACTCACTCTGGCTAACGATGGTAGCGTGGCAGGTGAGTGGGGTCTCAGGAGCGAGAAAATCAAACTCCTTGTGGGAGCATACAAACTCCACAGCTTCACCCTCTACGATGCAGAGGATGAATTGTTGAGCTCTTTTAGTCCCACCATCGACAGCCATTTCGAGGTCGTAGAGGGCGGTTTGACCGTGCAGGACATCACTGTCAATGCCATAAAGAGGGGACTTGTGCGCTTCACGTTGGTGAAGGATCTGAGCGGCCTCAACAAGGCTGCAACCGATAGGAACAGGGAATACACCCTCGATGAAATCAAGAAAGCCAACGTAACGCTGAAAAACAAACTCTCCGGTCAACCCACAACCATCAAGGGACTGGATTGTAGGTTCGAAAACAAGTTTACAGACGCAGGCATTAAGACCTCCTTGCTCACGTGCGATAGTCTGGTGTGGGTGGATGCAGGCGACTACGTGGTGTCGAAGTATGAAACCTTCGACAGCAACGGCATTCTCTTGGAGAGCTGCACCGATAGTTCTCAGGACAATCTTGTGGTGAAGGACAACGCCGTTACGGATGTGGATGTGAAAATCACACTATACGAAGCCGACGCACACATTCAGGACTACTATGCCCTGAAAGCCATTTGGGAGAGCCTCGATGGCCCCAATTGGAGCTACTTCGGTGAGGACTACCCTGCCGGCACCAATTGGAATTTCGACAACAAGGATGTGGACTTGTGGTGTGAGCAACCGGGCGTGATGGTACACGCCAATGGTCGTGTGGCACGTCTTGATTTGAGCAACTTTGGTTTCAGTGGCGACCTCTCTCCCGCTATCGGACAATTGACCGAGTTGGTGGAGCTGTACCTCGGTACACACAACGATACCAACGACTATTTCGATCCCACTCTCGACAAGAGTAAGTCGCTCAGCGAGAGGAGTGGTAATCGTATGCAACTGCACGGAGAGTGGTTGCGCACGATCCACACCCCCGTACAGATGTCGGAGCCTATCGCAAGGGCGCTCGCCGAGCACAACATCAGCATCCCCGAGGTGAGTCTTTACAAGACTATGACCGAGAGCGAAATTTTCGACACCAAGACCGGCAAACAAAAGGGACTCAAACCTATGGATACCATCCACGGCACCATCTGCAATGGTCTGACCTCCATACCTGCCGAAATTGGCAACCTGCAAAAGTTGCAGTATCTCTACATCGCAAACAGCACCATCACAAGCCTACCGAAGGAGATTGCCAACCTTGTGTCGTGTACCGACTTTGAGGTCTACAACTGCCCCAATATGGAGAAATTCCCTATTGAAATGGCACAGATGCCCGAGCTGGTATCCATCAACATATCCAACAACCGTCAGTGGTCGCCGGAGGAGTGCTACAAGGGTTTTGAAGCTCTGGCAAACGGCCCCAGCAAGGAGAAAATACAGATTCTCTATGCAAGGGAGAACAGGCTTCGCGAAGTGCCCGAAAACTTCAAGAACTTCAAGAAGATGGGACTTATTGACCTGGCTTACAACGAGATTGAAAAACTCCACCCGTGGGGTAAGGATGTTGCCCCCGTGCAACTCTATCTTGATAATAACCGCATTACCGAGATTCCGCACGAGAAAGACCCCGAAAGCGGACTCAACTACTTCTGTGGTTACGACGACGTGGAGACCTTCTCCGTAAACAGCAACCTGCTTACCAAGGTGCCCAACATTTTCAGTGCCAAGAGCCTCTATACAATGGCTACGGTGAGCTTTGTGGACAACAAAATCACAGGCTTTGAGGGCGAAGAGGATGGAACATATAACGGCATTAAGGTAAACACCATTTCGTTGAGGATGAACCCATTGAAGAAGTTCCCCAACGTGTTTGCGAAGACCAAGTCTACGGTGGACTACATCAACGCAAGTTTGTGCCAGCTGACCGAGATTCCAAAGGATGCCTTCAAGGATATGGTCAACATCACAACGCTTGACCTCTCATACAACTACCTGACAGACCTGCCCAGAGAGTTGCACGCAGGCAATATGCCCTACCTCTATGGTGTGGACCTCTCCTACAACTCCTTCGCAGAGTTTCCCTATGAACCTCTGGATTGCGCAAGCCTTACGGTACTTGCAGTGCGTAGCCAGCGCAACAGCAGGGGCGAGCGTACGCTCACCGAGTGGCCACAGGGTATCTATCAGCACTTCGGTTTGAGGGGCCTCTATCTGGGTGGTAACGACCTTCAAACCGTGGAGGACACCATCTCCACATTGTGCTACTACCTCGACATTAGCGACAACCCCAACATCTACTTCGATGCAAAGGACATTTGCTATGCTTGGCAGGTGGGAGCCTACATTCTCTTCTACGACAAGTCGCAGAATATTGTCAACTGCCCCGCAATGCTGCAATAGGGAGTGTAACCAACAAAGACAGGAACAGAGAATATGAAGAAGAGTATATATATATTGGCAGCCCTCGCCGTTGGTTTTGTAGGGTGCCAGCAGGACCCAAATATCGAGTTTGGACTGAGTGTAAACGAGCCACTCAACGTGGAGGCTGTTGGTGGCATAGAGAGGGTGCGCGTATCCTCGGCCGACAAGTGGACCGCTTCGACCGATGAGCCGTGGCTCACAATCTCGCCAGCCAATGGTAACGGTAGCACCGAGTTGAGTATCATCATCGACTCGGCACTCACAGCCGATAGCCGCAACTGCAAGATTTACATCGAAAACCTTGTGAGTGGCAAAACAGAAGAGATTGTCGTCAACCAGAAGGGTTTTGACTACATCATCGCACTTGAAGATGCCACACAGAACATCGCCAACTACGATGTTCTCGACAAGCGTAAGTTTAGTGTAAACGTCACTACTAACGTCGATTTCGACGTCAAAATCCCCGAGGGAGCTACTTGGTTGGGTAGCAAGAGTTTCAACGTGGAGCTCAATCGTGGTGTACGCCCCAGGGAGGTTAAAGTTGAATTCGAGTGGGACATCAACACCAAACCCAACGAGCGTATTGCACAAGTGGAGTTTTTGCCCAAAGGTGGCATCACCACTTCCCGTCAGGATGTGTTGAAGGTGGTACAACAAGCTGCCGATCCCATCGAGGAGAACACCCGTGCGGGCGACTCGGTTGCTCTTATCGGCATTCAGCGTGCAATGCGCACCTTGTCGATGTGGGACACCTCGGCGCCTATGGATAGGTGGGGTGGTGTAACGCTCTGGAACGAAAGGCACGAAGGCTATAAGGAGGAGTATAAGGGCCGTGTGAAGAGGGTTGGGTTCACAATGTACAACATCAACGAGAAGTTGCCCTACGAGTTCAAATACCTCACCGCTGCCGAGGAAATCTACATCTTTGGTAACACCAACACATTCCTCAAAGACCTCGAAATTGGCGAGGAAATAACTTCGCTCACACAGCTCAAAAGGCTCACCATTGGTGCACACGGTTTGGTTGTCAGCAAGGATTTGGACAACCTCAAAAATCTCTCCAACCTCGAATATCTCGACCTGTGTGCCAACAACTTCTCGACTGTTCCGGATGTGTTGACCAAAGAGAATTTCCCCAAACTGCGTGCGCTGATTCTCAATGCCAACCAGCGTAGCACTATATACGATTTGAGCAACACACAGAAGACCAATTTGGGCGGCTTCATTGAGGAGAAAGAGTTCCCCAAAGACCTCATCTTGTGGGGATTGGACACTTTGGTATTGTCGGTCAACTATCTGCAAGGCGAATTGCCCGACTTTTTGGACGACGAGAGTGTACCTGTCTACACCGAGGAGGACCGCATCAAAGGCGACACACTGCCCGAGTTTCTCGTGCAGAACAAGATTAAGAAGGTTATGCCACACACCAAAAGGTTCAGCATCAACTTCAACCGCTTGACAGGTAAATTGCCCGATTGGTTGCTCTATCACCCCTCGTTGGACCTCTGGATTCCTTATAGCCTTGTGTTCCAACAGGAGGGCTATGACCAACAGGGCAATATGGCCAAGTTTGACAACGAGCCGGCAAACCTCGACTACTACTACAAACTCTACCCGTCGAAAAAACAGCCTACCGCTGAGGAAGAGGTGGAGGAGTAGATTGTTGGGTGTCGAATAGAGGAAAAGATATTTTTGAATAGCTGTTTTGGATATATACAAATTGTTAGAAATATGAAACGTAAAGGATTGGTTATTACTATGGCTCTGGCAACCTTGTTGTCGATGAGCAGTTGCCTTAACGATATGGGAGCGGATGAGCAAGTCCGTCCCGAGGAGGGCAATGATAGTGTGGTAAATGAGGCATTTGAGTATGTAGAGGGCGAGCTGTTTGTTAAGTTCAGCCCCGAGGTGGAGTCTATGTTGGGACAGATTGGCCGTAGCGGAGCAACTCGTTCGGGTGTTCCCTCGGTGGATGAGGTGCTCAACATTGTGGACGGCTACCACATCGAGAGGGTGTTCCCCGTGGATAGCCGCAACGAGGAGAGGACTCGCAAGAGTGGTCTGCACTTGTGGTACATCGTCAAGTTCAAGGGCGAGAAGGCCAGCGAGGTCGCACAGAAATTTTCCCGTTTGGGCGAGGTGCAGAATGTGGGACTCAACTACACCATTTCACGTAATTACAGCGGTAAATCGACCCCCATTTCGGCCGATATGCTCACTCGTGCGGAAGCCAAAGAGGCAGGTAAGTGGAACGACCCTCTGTTGGATTACCAATGGGACCTTGTAAATGACGGTACCCTTTTGGTGAAGGACGGCATTGCCAAATCGGTTAAGGACTCGGATGTACAAGTGGAGAAGGCTTGGGAAAAGACCACAGGTAATAAGGACATCATCGTTGCTGTGTTGGACGAAGGTGTGTGGGTAGAGCACCCCGACCTGAAAGCCAATATGTGGGTAAACGAAAACGAGAAGGCGTGGACTAGCAAAGATGATGCTGCCGACAACGATGGCAACGGCTATTCCAACGACTACAATGGCTACAACTTTGTGGACCAAACAGGCAAAATCAATTGGGCAAGAACGGGCGATACGGGCCACGGCACACACGTTGCAGGTGTCATCGCCGCTGTGAACAACAACGGTGTGGGTATCAGCTCCATCGCCGGTGGTAACAACGGCGTGGGCGGTGTGAAGATTATGTCGTGCCAAGTGTTCTCGGGCCAACAAGGCTCGACTGCCATACAGATTGTTCGTGCAATGAAGTATGCTGCCGACAATGGTGCTGTGATTTTGCAATGTAGCTGGGGCTACAACTCCGGCGCGAGCAACCCCTACAACTATGGCCAGAGCGGCTACACATCGCAGGAGCAGTGGGAGGAGGCCAACCCATTGCAGAAGGAGGCTATGGAGTATTTCATTCACCAGGCAGGTTCGCCCAGCGGCCCCATCGATGGCGGTATCACGGTGTGGGCAGCGGGTAACGAGTATGCTCCCATGGCGGGCTTCCCCGGTGCAGCCGACTTCGCTGTGTCGGTAGCAGCAATCGCAGCCGACTTCTCGCCTGCAAGCTACACGAACTACTCCACCGGTGTAACCATCTCGGCACCCGGTGGCGACCAAGAGTACTGCTGGGAGTATGACGAGTCGGTTATTGGCGACCCCAACACCCCCGTTGAAGCAGCTGTTGGCGCACTCGGAGGTATCCTCTCAACTATGCCTTTGGAGTTTACCAAAAATAATGGATATGGCTATATGGATGGTACATCAATGGCTTGCCCCCACGTTTCGGGTGTGTTGGCTCTGGCAGCTTCACACATTGCCGACCAGCACCGCATCGTGAAGGCTTCCCAGCTCCAAGAGTTGCTACACTCGACGGCAACCAAGTTGGAGAACCTGTGGCCCGCAAACAAGATGTACTTTGTCTATCTGCAAAGCATCGGTAAATATGTGCCCGATAAGATGAACCTCAGCAAGTATAAAGGCGGAATGGGTAGCGGTCTTGTGAACGCCACTGCGCTCCTCAACGCTTTGGATGGCGTGGGTGTACCTATGACCTTCCCCAACGTCTATGTTGGCGTGGGCGAGAAGGCTACGGTTGTTCCTGCTCGCTACTTTGCAGGCGGTGAGAAGATGACCTACACGGTTGAGATTGAGAAGAGCGATATCGCCTCTTGCACCGAGAATGGTGGAAAGCTCACCTTTGAGGGACTCAAAGCAGGCTCCACCAAAGCTACCATTCGCACGAGCGGTGGCACCACTCAGGAGTTCCTCATCACCGTAAGGCAGGGCGCAGGCAACTTGGGTTGGATGTAGAAGGGGAATTCAAAATTCAAAATTCAAGATGAGGTGCCTATTGGGGATATTTGTGTGTGTACTCGCAGTGGTGTTATCACCAACTGTTGGTTGTGCCCAAATACGCATCATTCCGCAGGAAGTCGTACAGGAGGCTGCCACCCCATCGAAGATTGAGAGTGTGGGTATCGTCATTGAGGGCGGAGAAGTTATTGACCTCGGCACCATTGGCGAAGGCGACCAGCCTCGCACGTTCTCCGTCGTATGGAGAAACGATAGCGGACGTTCGGCTGCCATCACACGCATACGCAGCGGTTGTGGGTGCCTCGTTGCCGACTACGACAAAAGGGCCATTGAGAACGGAGCCAGGGGAGGCATAACACTAACCTTCAACCCCAAGGGACGCATCGGTGCGGTACAACACCACATCTACATCTACACCACTCTTGCCGACACCAATCCTTCGGCAGTGATTAAGCTGGTGGGAAAGGTAGATGGCAAAAATGGAGAGGACCCCAAGTGGCCTCACCAAATTGGCACATTGCAGTTGCGCACCAAACAAGTGAGTGCAGAGGATAGGGTGTCGAGGATTGCCGTGCGTAATGGTGGCTCTACGCCTCTTGTCATCAAGCACGATGCAAGGCTTTCAACCCGTGGCATCAAGGCCTACACCGAGCCGCAAGTGTTGCACCCCACAGAGGAGGGCTTCCTCGTGGTGGAGATGCCCAATGAGGGACTCAAAGAGGGACCAGCAATGCTCTTTCTGGGCGGAGTGAACGCCCCACCAAGAGAGCGAATGATTGAGATTAAGTAGTGCAAATATTGCAACGAGATAAGAAACAATAGAAACAAAAAAAATAGAAAAAAGTATGAAAAAGTTATTTGCAATTTTAGCAGCCACTGCCCTCTCGTTGGGTATGTGGAGTTGCGGGCCCGTGGAGCCAAGCGAGCCTTCCGAGCCACAAGTGCCCATCACTTCGGCCAACATCGCCGGTGTGTGGAAACTCACCAATTGGCAGGGTGCTGCTGTGGAGGAGGATATGGAGGTGTATATCGACTTCGTTAATTCGGGCCGCACCTACACCCTCTATCAGAATGTCAACAGTTCGGTAATGGAGGTCATCACGGGTACCTACAACCTCTACACCAACAAGAACGGCCAGAGTATCCTGCGTGGTATTTATGACTACTCCGACAGCACCGAGTGGTCGCACCGCTATATGGTCAGCAGCCTAACGGCCACCACTATGACTTTGAAGGTCTATGAGGAGGGCAGCACCACCACCGCATACGCAGAGGTATTGGTGTATAAGCGTGCCGAGTTGCCCGACTTCGAGTAGTAGGCTTGACGACGGTTGACGCGGTTGACGCGGTTGACGGTTGACGGTTGACGGTTGACGTTCTCTAAACAGCAAAGGCTCCCCATTCGGGAGCCTTTGCTGTTTAGAGAACATACACTCCTACTCTGCCGACATCGCAGAGAAGTGTTTGTAGAAGCGGATGATGGTCTCGATACCTGTGTAGAACTGCTCCAAGCCGAAACTCTCGTTGGGCGAGTGGATGGCATCCTTCGACAAACCAAAGCCGATGAGGATGGATTTCATACCGAGAATACTCTCAAAGCCACTCACAATGGGAATACTACCACCCGAGAAGAATGGCAGAGGGCGCACACCGAAGCTCTCCTCCACAGCCTTCTCTGCCGCACGGTAGGCCACCATATCGGTAGGCGAAACGTAGGGTTGGCCACCGTGGAGCGACTTAACATCTACCTTGACCGTTGCGGGTGCAATGCTACGGAAGTAGTCCTCAAAGAGCACCGCAATCTTCTCCCAATTCTGGTTGGGCACAAGGCGCATAGAAATCTTGGCCGAGGCTTTCGAGGGTATGATGGTCTTGGTACCCTCCAATGTGTAGCCACCCCAAATGCCGTTCACATCAAGGCTGGGGCGTACACCCGTGCGCTCGATGGTGGTGTAGCCACTCTCGCCGGCGAGTTCCTCCACACCGATACCCTTCATATAGTTCTCTTTATTATAGGGGGCCTTGTTGAAGTTCTCACGCTCCTCGGGAGTGAGTTCCCTCACATCGTCATAGAAGCCGGGGATGGTGATGCGTCCATTCTCGTCGACGAGTTTATTAATAAGGTCGCAAAGCACGTTTGCAGGGTTGGCCACAGCACCTCCAAAGAGGCCCGAATGGAGGTCGTGGTCGGGGCCCGTAACCTCCACCTGCATATAGCACAAGCCACGCAGACCACAGGTAATCGAGGGCTGCTGCCACGACACCATACTCGTATCCGACACCAAAATGATGTCGCCCTTGACGAGCTCCTTATTCTGCTCACACCATCCGTAGAGGCTTGGTGAGCCAATCTCCTCCTCGCCTTCGAGCATAAACTTCACATTGCAGGGCAATTCGCCCGCAGCCACCATAGCCTCAAAAGCCTTAGCGTGCATATAGAGTTGTCCCTTGTCGTCATCGGCACCACGGCACCAGATGCGCCCATCCTTAACCACAGGCTCGAAAGGCTCCGTCAGCCACTCGCCCTTGGGGTCCTCGGGCATCACGTCGTAGTGTCCATAGACAACCACGGTGGGTTTTGCGGGGTCAACGATTTTCTCGGCAAAGACCACGGGGTTACCCTCGGTGGGCATCACCTCCGCACGGTCGGCACCTGCCTTCAAGAGGGCCTCACGCAACCACTCCGCCGTGCGTACCATATCACCCTTGTGCTCGCTCTGGGCGCTCACAGAGGGAATACGCAATAGGTCAAAAAGTTCTTCAAGGAAGCGCTCTTTGTGCTGCTGTACAAATTCTTGGCTCTTTTTCATAGATTTAGGGTTCAATATTACAATATTTTCACTATTTTTGTAGAAACACATCCCGTTTGTGGATGGTTTACAAATTTACACCTTTTCCGCAAGAGAAACAAAATTTAAAGAGAATAATTTTATGAGAGTTATCCCAACATCGGAACTTATCATCAATGGTGATGGTTCCATTTTCCACCTCCACATCAAGCCCGAGCAGTTGGCCGACATCGTGATTTTGGTGGGCGACCCCGGTAGGGTTGATATGGTTGCAAGCTATTTCGAGAGCAAAGAGTGTACCATTGAGAGTCGTGAATTCCGCACCATCACGGGCACCTACAAGGGAAAACGTATGACCGTAATCTCCACCGGCATCGGTACCGACAATATCGACATCGTGGTTACCGAGTTGGACGCGTTGGCAAATATTGACTTCGCCACTCGCACCGAGAAAGCAGAAAAACGTCGCCTGACACTCCTGCGACTCGGCACCTCGGGTGCTATCCAGCCCGACATTCCTCTGGGCTCGTTTGTCTTTGCACGCACCTCGGTAGGCTTCGATGGTCTGCTCAACTACTACGCAGGCCGCAACGATGTGTGCGACCTTGCCATTGAGGAGGCTTTTGTGGAGCACACGGGGTGGAACAAGCAGTGTGCAGCCCCCTATTTCATTGATGCCGACAAGGATTTGTTTGCCCACTTTGCCGACAAGGTGGTGGAGGGTATCACCATCGCTGCCCCTGGTTTCTATGGTCCACAAGGCCGTTGGGTGCGTATCTCACCCGCCGACCCCGAACTCAACAAGAAGATTGAGAGCTTCAACTTTAAGGGACGTCGTATTACCAACTTCGAGATGGAGGGTAGCGCACTTGCAGGTCTGGGCGCACTGATGGGCCACAGCGCAGGCACCCTCTGCACCATCATCGCACAGAGGGCTGTGAAGGATATGAACACCGACTACAAGCCCTTCGTAAGGCAGATGATTGAAATGGCCCTCGACAAATTGGCCGAACTGTAAAATGAGTAAAGAGTAAGTAGTAAAGACAGACGTTAGACGTTAGACGTTAGACGTTAGACGTTAGACGTTAGACGATAACAAAAAGGAGTAACACGAGGTTACTCCTTTTTGTTATCTTTATACCTTGATAACTGCCAAGAGTTAAAAAGATTCTGCCACACGATGTAGGCCGCAGGAGCAACCGACGAGAGCGGATTGAGATAGCTCTGAGCCAACAATATCGCAAGTAGGGTGTTCTTCTGTCCCAACGATTGGCCTCCCGCCACGGGATCGCCACATTTGATGCCCCACAAACGACCAAGGCGGAATTGGGCCACACATATCACACCCGCCGAAAGGGCCAATATAACCTCCGTGAGGATGGCATCCGAGGGTTGGGCAAGGATGAAGTTGGTGGTGGAGCCCATAAGTATCACAAGCGAAGCCACCCAAAGGTAGAACGACCATTGCTGGTGACGGTGGACATAGTCGTAGGCCTTGGGCGCAAATTTCTCCATCAACACCGCAAGCGCAAAGGGGGTAACCACCAACAGTAGTAAGCGGCGCAGTACCATCCAAAACGACGTAAGGAACGGAAGTTCCGTGTTGGTACCCACAAAGGAGAACAACACGGGAGCCGTAACCGCCACAGCCATATTGCTCAAAAGAGTAAAGGTGGTCATAGTGCCGGCATTGGCTCCCAGCATCGAGCCAATAACCACCGAGGCCATTGCCGCAGGCATAAAAACACACAGCATCACACCTTGACTGATGACCTCATTCACACCCAGCGCATTGAGCAACAAGTAGAGCGCAACGCTCACAAAGAGTTGGAAGGCCAACTGTCCGGCGTGTATCTTCTGCAAGCGCAACTCCTTCATCTTCACCTTCGTGAAGGTGATGAAAAGCATTGCCGCAATCAACCACGGAGAGAGAAACTGCAACTCCCCCACCCACTTATGCAAAACAATGCCGATGACCATAGCCACCGGCATTGCGTATGTTCTGAATTTTGGACTCATTGTCTTTTGATTTGTATCGTTCCCAAAAAGATGTCAACTCTACTTCTGTCGGAAATATATCTGCATCGGTACACCGCAGAAGTCCCAATGCTCCCTAATCTTGTTCTCCAAGAAGCGGCGGTAGTGGTCCCTAATGTACTGCGGCAGATTCACAAAGAAGGCAAACGAGGGCGACACGGTTGGCAGCTGGGTTACATACTTGATGCGGATGTACTTACCCTTGGTCATTGGAGGAGGAGTCTCCTCAATAATCGGCAGCAGGAACTCGTTGAGCTCGCTGGTGGGGATACGGCGGTTGCGGGCCTCATAGACCTGAATGGCCGTCTGCAACACCTCCATAATGCGCTGTTTGTTAATCACAGAAGTGAAGATGATGGGCACATCGTTGAATGGAGCAAGTTTGGCTTGCAGGGCCTCCTTCCACTCCTTCATCGTGTTGTTGCTCTTCTCGATGAGGTCCCACTTGTTGACTACAATCACACAACCTTTCTTATTACGCACGATGAGCGAAAAGATGTTCATATCCTGCGACTCGATACCCTGGCGAGCATCCAACATCAGCACACACACATCGCTATTCTCGATGGCCCTGATGGAGCGCATCACGGAGTAGAATTCGAGGTCCTCGGTAACCTTACCCTTCTTGCGAAGTCCGGCCGTGTCAACCAGATAGAAGTCCAAACCGTACTTATTATAGCGGGTGTTGATACTATCACGAGTGGTGCCTGCGATGTTGGTAACGATATTCCTCTCGGTGCCCAGCAGAGCATTGGTGAGCGAAGACTTACCCACATTGGGGCGGCCCACAATGGTAATACGGGGCAATTCATCCACCACCTCGGGCTTATCCTCGGGCAGTAACTCAATGATTTTATCCATCAAATCGCCCGTACCGCTACCACTCATAGAGCTGATGCAGAAGGGGTCGCCCAAACCAAGCGCATAGAATTCGTTGGAGCCATAGATAAGGTCGTAGTTATCAACCTTATTGACAACCAAAAGTGTCTTTTTCTTGCTGCGGCGCAACACATCGGCCACCATCTGGTCGAGGTCAGTAATACCCGTCGAAACCTCCACCATAAAGAGGATTACGTCGGCCTCGTCAATGGCAAGGTGTACCTGTTTGCGAATCTCCTCCTCGAAGGCATCGTCGCTACCAACCGAATAACCACCCGTGTCGATGAGCGAAAACTCCCTGCCATTCCAATCGGTTTTACCATAGTGGCGGTCACGAGTGGTACCCGCAGTGGAGTCCACAATCGCCTGACGCATACCCACAAGGCGGTTGAAAAAGGTGCTTTTGCCCACATTGGGGCGGCCTACTATTGCTACTAAACTCATAATCTTTCCATTAAATTTAGGTGCAAAGATAATTAACTTTGTTAAAATTACGGGCACATCACTATTTTTTTACATTATTTATACTACCTTTGGGGCATAAAATTTGATGTGTAACCATAAAACAATATGAGAATTATGAAAAAATTTCTACTTGCTCTTGCAGTTGCAACCCTCTCTATCACCAGCGCGATGGCTGGCAATGGTTTGTTCGGTCTGTTAAACGTGGGTGGCCGTGTCGGTATCATCTCGTCCAGCGAGAACATCCCCACCACAAGCGAGGGCGTTAAGGATGCTATCACTGCCGAAGGCACCGGTTGGACAGGCAACGTCTTTGCACGCATCAACATTCCCAAAACTGCATTCTATCTGCAACCCGAGTTGCAATACACCAACACCACCATCAAGATTCCCTCTCTCGGCGACCTCGTTGGTGCCAACAAAGAAGAAGCAACCGAGAGCCACAAGTACATCGACCTCCCCGTGTTGGTAGGTGCAGAGTTCGGCCTCGGCAGCCTTGTAAGTGTGAGGCTTAATGCCGGTCCCGTATTCCCCATCGCCTCCGAAAAGGGTTTTAAGGATTTGACCGAGCAGGATTTTGTAAATGCGTGGGATAGGTTCAAGGCCGACAAGCAGATGACCTGGACCGCAGGTTTGGGCGTGAAGGTTTTGGGCATCATCGCAGAGGTGCGCTACAACGGCAATTTTAATAACGGAACGATAGACACTTCCGACATCCAGAACAGCATCAACACCCAACGTACCAGCTGGAATTTGAGCGTTGGCTTGATATTCTAAGTTTTCCGTTCGAGGAAAAATACATCCTAAATTACCCGTTTGAATGTGCATTATTTCACATCTCAAAGGGGTAATTTTTTACTTTTTAACACTTTACCTCAAAAAAAGTGATAAAAAAAGTTTTCATTTATCGAAATATTTATACCTTTGCCCACAAGAAGCACACACTGCGTGTGTAGTGATTAAGACAAATAAGTTAAACCTAATAAATTTTTATCATGAAAAAAATTCTTCTTGCAATGGCAGTATTGGTAATGGGCGTTGCTACCGTTAATGCTCAAAGCCACAAATGGTTTTGGTTTGGTGCAAAAGCCGGTTTGACCTCTACTGCAACTGATGTTACCATGGATGGCGACAGCCTCCAGGGTGTTTTGGATGGCGCACAGGGCTACAACGCCGGCTTGATGTTCCGTCTCAACCTCCCCATCTCCATCTTCTCGTTGCACTTGCAGCCCGAGTTGATGTACAACTGGCAGAAAGGTGATTTCACCAACAAAGAGGGTGTTAAACTCGAAGACGTAGCTCTCAACTCCTTCAACGTGCCCGTTTTGGCAGGTTTGGGTATGGATCTCGGTTTGTTCAACGCTCGCGTACAGGCTGGTCCCGTTGTTAAGTTCAACTCCAACGCTCCCATCGCAGGTGGCGACACCGCTGCTATCAACTGGCAGGATGTTAGCTACACTTGGGCAGCAGGCTTGGGTATCGACCTCTTCAACTTCCTCATGGTTGACTTCCGCTACATCGGTGGTTGGTTGCAGGAGCCCAAGAACCTCGGCGAGCTCTTCAACTTCGAGAACATCAACAAAGAGACCAACACTTGGTACGTTTCGTTGGGTATAATGTTCTAATAACTGCCTTTGGAATATATGGCAGAGAAGATTATATCTATCGAAGGTATTGAACTTCTCGACTTTTATGGGGTCGCAAACTCTAATTTCAATAGAGTTTGCGACCTCTTTCCTAAACTGAAAATCGTAGCACGCGGCAATGCCATCAAGGCCATAGGCACCGAGGAGGAGATTGCACGTTTGGAGGGAAGAGTCGAGGCACTTGGGGCTTACTACGGAAAATATGGCCACATTTCGCCCAGCGTCATTAACCAGATTTTTCAGGGAGGACTGCCCGAAGAAGGGACTGCTATGCCCTCGGACGTAATCGTCTATGGCAACAATGGCCTCATTGTCAAGGCTCGCACCGAGAACCAACAAAAACTCGTTGATCTATACGAGAAGAACGACCTTCTATTTGCCGTAGGCCCTGCCGGTAGCGGTAAGACATACACCGCCATTGCGCTGGCTGTGAGGGCCTTGAAGAACCGAGAGGTTAAGCGTATCATACTCACCCGCCCTGCTGTGGAGGCAGGCGAGAGGTTGGGCTTCCTGCCGGGCGACCTGAAAGAGAAGTTGGACCCATATCTGCAACCTCTCTACGATGCGCTCAACGATATGATTCCACCGGCCAAGTTGCAGAAGTTCTTGGAGGAGGGTGTGGTGCAGATTGCGCCTTTGGCATATATGAGGGGCCGCACGCTGGATAATGCCTTTGTGATTTTGGACGAGGCACAGAACACAACCCTACCACAGATTAAGATGTTCCTCACTCGTATGGGCCGCAATGCCAAGTTTATTGTTACGGGCGACCTCACACAGATTGACCTCCCCCGTAGGAGCGATTCGGGTTTGGAACGTACGTTGGGTATGCTTCGCGCGGTTGATGGAATAGGAATTGTAGAGTTCACGGGCAAGGATATCATCCGCCACGCGCTCGTAAGCCGCATTGTCAAAGCATTTGATGATGCGAAAGTTGAGAATTAATTTTCTCTTACATAACAAGCAATTTTGTACATTATTTGACGTTAGACGTTAGACCATTGACGTTAGACTAAAAAAAACATATAAACTATGAACAAGAATATCGCAGAACTCGCACCACAGCGAGTGTGGAAACACTTTGCAGGACTCACACAGTGTCCTCGCCCATCGCACAACGAAGAGGCAGCAAGGAAGTTTATCATCAACTTTGTGGAAGGTCTTGGCTTGGACTACACCCTCGACGAGGCACTCAACATCATCGTTCGCAAACCTGCAACCCCTGGTATGGAAAACCGCAAAACCATCGTTTTGCAGGCCCACGTGGATATGGTACCCCAGAAGAACTCCGACAAGGTGTTCAACTTCGACACCGATGCCATTCAGGCCTATGTTGATGGCGATTGGGTAACTGCCGATGGTACCACTCTGGGTGCCGACAATGGTATTGGTTTGGCAGCCATTATGGCTGTCTTGGAGGCCAAAGACCTCACCCACGGCCCCATTGAGGCACTCTTCACCGCCACCGAGGAGACCGGTATGGATGGTGCTATGGGCCTCAAAGCCGGCGAGTTGAAGGGCGAGATTATGCTCAACCTCGACTCCGAGACCGAGGGCGAGTTGTATGTTGGTTGCGCAGGTGGTCTCGATTTCAACGCCACGTTGCGTTATGGTACAGGTCGCATTTTGAAGAGCGATTTCAGCGGTTACAGGCTCGAAGTTAAGGGCCTCAAAGGTGGCCACTCGGGTATGGAGATTATTCTCCAAAGGGCCAACGCCAACAAACTCTTGTGCCGCTTCCTGAAAAACACTATGGATAAGTATGGCGTGCTGCTGTGCAACATCGATGGTGGAGGTTTGAGGAACGCCATTCCCAGGGAGGCTTTCGCCACCGTGGCCGTGCTGAAACAGTATGAGAAAAAATTCCTCTCGGCAGTGAAGAAGTTCGAGAAGATTTACAAAGAGGAGTTCAAGGGTATTGAGGAGAGCATTTCGTTCAAGGCTGTGGCTGTTAGGTGTCCCAGCAAGTGTATCGACATCTTCGACACCCAGGACCTCATTGACGCCGTTGTTGGTTGCCCCAATGGTGTAGCCAAGATGAGCCCCTCGATGGCAGGCCTCGTGCAGACCTCCAACAACCTCGCAAGGGTGGTATCGGAGAAGGGTAAATTCACTGTAATGAGCCTGTTGCGTAGTTCGGTACGCTCCGAGAAGGAGGACCTCGCATTGCAGATGAAGACCATCTTTGAGATGGCTGGCGCGAGCGTTAAACTCACCGGTGGCTACGACGGTTGGAATCCCAACCCCGACTCGCCCATCCTTCACACTATGAAAGAAGGCTACAAGGCTCTCTATGGCAAGGAGCCCGCAGTGATGGCTATCCACGCAGGTTTGGAGTGTGGTATCATTGGTGGTGTCTATCCCAAGATGGATATGATCTCCTTTGGTCCCACCATCTGCTACCCCCACTCGCCCGACGAGAAGGTAAACATTGCATCGGTGGAGAAGTTCTGGAACTACCTCTGCTACACACTCGAACACGCACCCGAAAAATAGAATAAATGAGTCAGAACAACCGATGGCTTGCAGTTGTCAACCTGCTCTCAGGCAGTGGCAAGTGCGGCCGTGATTGGGACAGCATAGCCCAAATGCTCTACGCCAAAGGCATTGAGTTTGATACGGTGTTTACGGGTTACCGATTCCACGCTATCGAACTTGTGCAGAGGGGTATTGAGGAAGATGGATATAGAAACCTTATTGCTGTGGGTGGCGATGGTACCATCCACGAGGTGGCTAACGGTATTCTCACCCAGACGAGCGTACCCTCTACGGAGGTGCGTATGGGTGTGATTGCCGTGGGTACCGGTAACGATTGGGTGCGTTCCTACGGTATCCCCACCGACTACGAAAAGGCCATTGAGGTTATCGCAGCGGGCAAAACCTTCACACAGGATGTTGCCAAAGCGACCTTTGTGGGCCGTAGTGGTGAGCAGGAGAGCCGCTATTGTGTGAACGTGTCGGGCGCAGGTATGGATGCAGCCGTAAACCTCAAAGTGTGCCAGATGAAGGACAAGGGCAAAAATGGTAAACTCGCCTATATGATGCAACTTGCCAAATCGGTCTTCGGCTACAGGTCGTGCGAAATGGCGGTTTCGGTGGATGGCACAAAGGTCGAGGAGGGTATGATTATGAGCGTGTCGATAGGCATTGGTCAGTATAATGGTAGCGGTATGAGGCAGTTGCCACTCTCCACGGCGGATGATGGACTGCTGGATTGCACGGTTATTGACACGATGTCGGCACCGAAGATTGCCTCCGTTGTAGGTCGCCTCTATGATGGCAAAATCTACTCCGTGAAGAAGGTACACCACCACCAGGGCCGCACCATTGAGGTCAGCTCGAAGGATGTGCGCGAGGTGGAGGTTGACGGCGAGCCGCTGGGTACAACTCCCGTGCGCTACGACATCGAGGACAAGAGGCTGACGATACTTGTTCCGTAGGCAGCAGACAGACAATATTCCGTAGGCAGCAGACAGGCAATTGTTCAGTTCTGCAAGAGCGCAGAGATTGACAATCAAAAAGAGGACCTTTCGAGGTCCTCTTTTTGGTTATTTAGCAAGGCGTGCATAAACCTTCGTGACGATTTGGAACACCAGCGGGGTGCGATAGCGGCACCCGAGCGGGGCCCTCCTCACTGCATCCGCCAGCCACTCAAACTCGCTCCAAAGGTCGGTCTTATGGATGATGGCGTGCCAACCAGCTCGCAGCACAAGTCCGCCCCACACCTTCTCAATGGGGCTACCCTCCAAGTGGTCCAGGTAGTGTTCACACAGGTCGAGCATATTGCGCGAAGAGGCCAAGTGGCGTACCCCACGGCTCTGGGCACACAGCGCATCGGGATTGTCCTTACGATAGTGGTACAAAACCTCCGGCAGGTGGACTATCGTGCGAGCGTGAAATATAATCTGCGCCATCAAGCACATATCCTCGTGCATCGAAAGGCGAGGCGTGTGTATCTCGTTGTCGGTATAGAGGCTACGGCGGAAGCACTTCGTTACGGTGTAGCCTGCCGAGCGATAGGCAAAAATGTTCTCAATGAACTTCTCCCTCGTGGCTCCCGTGTATTCCCTCTCTCGCTTCACGCTCTGGTGGTCGCCATACTCCTTCACAAGGTCAAAGTATATGAGGTCGGCACCTGTGCGGCCAATCTCCTCCACCACCCTGCCGAGTGCGCCCTCCGAGAGCCAATCGTCCGAGTCGGCACAGAGAATCCACTCGCCCCTGGCGTGCAGAAATCCCGTACGTCGAGCCTGCGGGAGGCCCATATTCTGTTGATGAACGATGGTAATGTGTGGGCGCAAGTGGGCAAACTTGGCCTCAATGACACCCTCCAACACCTCCACCGAACGGTCTTTGGTACCGTCGTTCACAAAGACATATTCCACCCCCTCGCACCACTGCGCAAGTGCACCTTCGGCAAACGTGCCAATGTAGCGTTCCACACCATAGATTGGAACAACCAGGGAAAGAGTGTAGGAGGACCTAGAATTGAGAATTGAAAGTTACGCTGGCTGCTGACCGCTATTTCTCAAACTTCGACTTCGTGGGGAAGCGTTTCTCGAAGGCAGCCAGCAGCGAAGCCCTCAGCTCCACATAGCGTTCCTCGGAGAGTTGCACGTCGTTCACACAAGTCAGTTTCTTGGTTGGCTCCTCAATAAATCGGCGCAACTTACAAGGGGTTGCCACTCCCAACGAAAAGTGTTTCTTCGAGAGTCGCTCCGGTATGAGCTTACCTCGCAAGAACATATAGTCCAAAAAGAGGTACTGATTGAGGTTATCCTCCGTGCGCACCCTTGTCATCGAAGTCCTAATCTGCGGCTCCACAATTCCATACAGAGCCTCACACTCGCTACGCAACATCGGCGAGCAGATATGTTGGGGACGCAAAAACCAACACCTACGGGGTTTGCTCACCGCCTTACGGGCCAACCTATCGGAGTTGCGGCAAATCTTCTTATACATATCGTGAGCCACAATGTGGCGGCTCATTCCAATCACACCCCTACCCTCACGGAAGAAGTCCGTGGGCTCACAGGGGCACATCGGGAACATATCGTCGTTGAAATACAAAAACTCCTCGTCAAGCCCCTCAATGCGGTGCAGGCACATCTCAATGGGGTTACAGTTGAACGTGGGAAGAAACTCCGCAGGAATAATATCGCTGTGCAGTACCACATTGACCTCCTCCCTATTCAACCACTCGGGCACCTGACTCTCGCCCGACACTATAAGGTGGACCTTACGGATAAAAGGCATATTCTCCGCAATGCCACGGAAAAGGTATTGCAGTGTGCCCCAATCACGGAAGCGTTTTTCCAGAATGGGAGTATTGGTATAGTGTTCATAGTCCTTCTGCCACACGGGGTCCAGACCATTGACGTATGTGATTACAATATCCACTTGACTACAAATTGAGAATTGAAAATGGAAAATTGAAAATTATTTTTTCAAAAATAGGAAAAGTTAGCGACTCTTCCAAATCGAGCGTGGCTCCTCAACATAGAGCCTACCACCAAAGCGGTTCATCGTCTTGGCATAGTACCACGGAAGGTAGATGCCGAGTGTTACCACAAGTAGAAGCACTTGGCCCCACATCCACGCCCAATCTCTCCACGAACGCAGTCGCAAACCCATACGTTTCTCCTCTCCATCGGCACCCACAACAACACTCCTCTCGGCCACATATTGCATCGTGCGCAGCGAGGCCATCGGAGCATACAAGCCCGCAGTGAGTAACGAAAGCACCAACTGCCATACAATATACCCCGTTGCAGGAAGTGCCGACATACGGGTGGTGATAATCTTGTCGCCATAGGTAACATCCACCCACCAGCGGCACAAAAGCACCACAAAGAGCGACACACAAAAGAGTTCCACCAACACAACACCCAACCCCAACAACGGAGTAAAGGACATCATATCAAACGAGAACTGCGATGGGTCCAAAAGGTCTATTTGTTGCGCGAGCACAACAACCGCTACCGCGGGAAGAACAAGTGTGAGAATGGTGATGGCAAAGAGTTTCATACCCTTGCCACGGAATGTCATAAGGTGAAATTTGTGACTCACACCCTCGCAAAAGAATTTCATCAGACGAGTGATGAACCACGGAAGGTACAATCCACAGGTGAGCACCGAGAGGATCACACCGCCCACAACAAGGCCCACATAGCGGCGAGTGGAGTAGTCGCACTCAAAGGCCACGTCGCCATAAGATAAAGCACCAATGGAGTGTTTCATCACAGGCAGAAGCGTCATCATCACACCCACCCAAAGGGCTGTCTGCAAAGCAAAAACCACAAGTAGGCGCAGAGCAAGAGTCCAGTCAACCACCGTCATACCACTCTCCGGAGCTGCCAACAGTCGAACGACAACGCCCAACAGATAGAGGGCCATCAAAAGCCACCAACCCAACATCGGCCACACTAAATCACGACCACGCAGGTTGAGCGAAAAAAATTGTTTCATATCACAAAAAAAGGGATTGTGTCGGTTACTATCTCAAAGCAAAGAGGGCAACTACAACGATTATCGGTTTTCCTCCTCGGTCACCTCATCCTCATAGATAAACGGGATGGGGAGCTCTTCCACATTATCGAAACTCGGCATAACCTCCTCAATCTCAATCTCGGCAGGCTTACGATTGCGCCCACTGAAAAGAAAGAGTTTTTTGGGGACATAGCCCCAAAGGGTTGCCAAAAAGTTGGTAACGATGTTGGACACCACATAGTGCCAATGGAGATAGCCCGTGAAGAACATCATAGACAACACGTTCATTCCCATAGCAAAGATGGTAATGGCCGAAAAAGCCACAAACTCCTTGCCACGCGAGGCAATCTTACGCTCGGTGAAAATCCACGTTACACTGAAAATATAGGAGGTAATGACAATCGAAGCATAGCCCGCAATGGTCGAAAGGAGGTAGTGAACACCCAATACATCGGTCATCACAATCACAATTGCGAGGTTGATGAGATAGGATATGGTGCTACCTATGGTGTATTTCCACAAGGTAACAATCTCCTTTCGTGTTTTTGATTTGGTTGCTGGTTTCATTTTTTGTCGTTATAACACGCAAAGTTAGCATTTTTTTCGTACATTTGAGCCACATAAAGCATTTTTAAGCAAAAAACGACACATTATATAATAGGAATATGGGAGTGAGAGTGGATAAATGGTTGTGGGCAGTGCGAGTGTTCAAGACTCGAAGCGATGCCGCCGAGGCCTGCCGTACGGGCAAAGTAACAATCAACGGCTCGGAAGCCAAGCCCTCCAAAGAACTCAAAGAGGGTGATATCCTCACTGTGAAAAAGGTGCCCATTATGCGCTACTCCTACAAGGTGTTGGGCCTCGTGGAGCGTCGCCTACCGGCCAAAGATGTCCCTACCTACTGCCTCGACATCACCCCGCAGGAAGAACTCGACAAACTCAACGCTCCCAAGGAGACATTCTTTGTGGTGCGTGATAGGGGCGCCGGCCGCCCCACCAAAAAGGAGCGCCGAGATATGGATGCCCTCTGGGATACGTTTATGGAGTAATTCAAAATTACTTCCCCTCTGAGTTTTATGGGATGTCTGAAAGGCGGGTGCGTCTGTCAAAAGGGCAGAAAGAGTAGAAAGGGCAGAAAGAGCAAAAAGGAATTGACGGTCGACGTTAGACGTTGGACGTTAGACATTAGACTAATATAACTATGACTATTGAACAGAAAATTGCAGGTTTTACGCCCGAAGGCGATGCAGTGGTAATCTACACTATGCGTAACAACAAGGGCGCAGAGGTTGAGTTGTGCAACATCGGCGCAGCAATATGTGCCGTGAGGGTGCCCGACCGAGAAGGTAACATTGACAACGTAACACTCGGCTATGCCGACTATATGGACTATTTCGGCGACGGTCCCTGTATGGGTAAAGTCCCCGGCCGCTACGCCAACCGAGTAGCCCGAGGACGTTTTGAGATTGACGGCAAGGAGTATCGCTTGGCCATCAACAACGGCCCCAACGCACTCCACGGAGGCCCCAAAGGTTTCGCCAACATCCTCTGGGAGGGACGAGTGGAGGGCGACCGTGTGGTCTTTGCACTCGACAATCCCGACGGCCACGAGGGCTACCCTGCCGACATCTATGTGGAGGCCGTCTATGATTGGGACGAGGATGACCGCCTCGAACTTACGCTGCTGGCACAGAGTAACGGTGCTACCATAGTAAACCTCACCAACCACGTCTACTTCAACCTCGCAGGCGAGGCAAGCGGTACGGTGTTGGACCACACCTTGCGCCTCAACGCATCCACCTATCTACCCACCGACCAGGGCCTTATCCCCACCGGCGAGGCAGCACCCGTTGAGGGTACCCCTATGGACTTCCGCACAGCCAAACCTATCGGTAGGGACATCAAGGACGACTTTGCCGCACTCAACTACGGCAAGGGCTACGACTCTTGCTGGCCCGTTGACGGTTGGGAGCAGGGTAAGATGCAGGAGGTGGCAGAGTTGAAATGCGCTGCCACGGGACGAGTGTTGAAGATGTATTCCGACCAACCCGCCGCACAGGTCTACACGGGCAACTGGCTGGAAGGCTGCCCCAAAGGTCGCAGCGGTCAGGAGTACCACGACTACGACGGCATCGCCATTGAGTGCCAGGGCTACCCCGATGCACCCAACAAACCACACTTCCCCTCGCAGATTCTCCGCCCCGGCGAGCGATACGAGAGGCACATTGTCTATGCCTTCGAAGTTGAGGAGTAGGACAATAGACTTTTTTACGACAATTTGTTGATAACTATTTTCGGCCTTCCGTTTGGACTTTCCGAGCGGAAGGCCTACCTTTGTGGGCAACAAAACAAAGACAGTAGATACTAACCCATAAAAACACTATTTTTCACAATGTTTCTTGAAAGTGCCAACAAACCCGGATGGATTGAGGTGATTTGCGGCTCGATGTTTTCGGGCAAAACCGAGGAGTTGATTCGTAGGATGCGCAGGGCGGTATTCGCCAACCAGAGGGTGGAGATTTTCAAACCACAAATCGACGTGCGCTACTCGGTGGACGAGGTGGTGTCACACAACTCCAACAGCATCCAATCAACCCCCGTGGAGAGCTCGGCGCAGATTCTGCTGATGACTGCCGACGTGGACGTGGTGGGTATCGACGAGGCACAGTTCTTCGACGAGGGCATCGTGGATGTGTGTATGACTCTGGCCAATAGGGGTATCAGGGTTATCGTGGCAGGTTTGGATATGGACTACCTGGGCAAGCCCTTTGGTCCTATGCCCCAACTGATGGCTCGTGCCGAGCACGTGGATAAGGTGCACGCCATCTGCGTACGTTGCGGTAATATTGCGCAACACTCCCACCGCCTTACGGCCAACGACAAACTCGTGGTGCTGGGCGAGAAGGACACCTACGAGCCTATCTGCCGCCACTGCTTCAACCTGCTGATGGCCGAGGAGAACGAGTAGATTTAATAGGGTAAAGGATAATAGCTAAAACAACTCACGGGTAACGCTTTTGTTACCCGTGAGTTGTTTTTATGTGTCGGTGGTCAATATAACAGTTAATGTAAATATGGTTGGCTGGCGACGGTCGACGGTTGACGGTCGACGGTAGACGGTCAACGGTCGACGGTCGACGGTCGACGTTAGACGTTAGACGTTAGACCTCTTCACAATGTGGGTGACATAGACCGTGAGGAGTGGGAAGAGCACCATACCAAGGCCCGGAAGGATGACCGTGAGAATCTTACCCATAGGCGTTACGGCAAAGATGTTGGCACCCACCGTGGTAACATTCAGCCCCGACCACCAGAGAGCCTCGCCAAAGTCGGTGAGGTGTGGGTTCAGGCCGAGTTCATAGGAGTAGAAAACAAGGGCCGACAGATAAGTAAGCATCACAATCAGAGCAATATAACTCCACATTATGGCGCTCACTCGCGAGGGCGTAACAAGGCGTATGGTGGAGTAAACTCCCAGCAGGGCCCTCACCAATGGCAGGCATTTGAGTAGCACATACACCCCCTTATGTAGTTCCACACCCGCCCACGAAAGCAGGTTGAGCCACGGAATAGACACGAGCAATACAACAATGTTGCGCCAAAAGTAGCGACGAGGATTATGGGAGGCCGCCGTTCGCACCATAAAGTCGAGCACAAAGACCATACACACAACAAGTTGCAGTTCGGCAATGCCGGGCGAGAGTTGGTAGGAGCCGCGATGTATGATATCCAGCGAGAGAGATACCAAAATGAGTATGCCTGCAACAATGGCCACACCATCAAAGGCCTTGACAAAGGATTGAAAAGAGTCGTTTTTCATAGAAAAAATGATTTTTTATGCTCAATAGCAAAAAAAATACCTCACATTTTTTTGGCAGTAAAAAAATAAAGATTACCTTTGCACCGCTTTTGAGCAATGGCGAGATAGCTCAGCTGGTTAGAGCGCATGATTCATAATCATGAGGTCCCCGGTTCAATCCCGGGTCTCGCTACCAAAACGGCAATTCCAAAGGGAGTTGCCGTTTTTTATTTTCACCAAGCCCTAAAATTATCAATTCTTCCCTCTCTATTCTCAATTTTAATAGGTATATTTGCGCACTTATAAACAAGAGAAAAAGAGATGAAATCCATCAAAGATATTTTCGTCATCGGCAAGGGCCCTTCGAGCAGCCACACAATGGGCCCCAAGAAGGCTTCGACAGCATTCCTTGAAGCACACACCTCTGCAGCCGCGTTCCGAGTAACACTCTACGGCTCGTTGGCAGCAACCGGCAAGGGACACCTTACCAACGTGGCCATTGAGGAGGTACTCTCCCCCGTTGCCCCCGTGGAAATAGTGTGGAGGCCACAGGAATTCCTCCCCTTCCACCCCAACGCTTTGAAGTTTGAGGCACTCGACAGCGAGGGAACAACCACCGACAGCGCCATCTATTACAGCACCGGTGGTGGTACAATCGTGCGCGAGGGCGAAGAGTCGTCGGCCGACGAACACATCTATCCGTTGACCACTCTGACCGACATTATGGAGTGGTGTGGCAAGACGGGCCGCAGCTACTGGGAATATGTCTTTGAGAACGAGAGCAAGGATATCAAGGACTATCTTATGAACGTGTGGGGCAATATGCGTGGGGCCGTGCAGAACGGACTCTCCAACGAGGGTGTACTGCCTGGTGCGCTCAACCTACGTCGTAAGGCCGCAAGCTACTATGTGCGTTCGAGGGGCTACAAGGACAGCCTACGCACACAGGGCCTTCTGTTTGCCTACGCTCTGGCCGTGAGCGAGGAGAACGCCGCCGGTGGAACCATCGTTACCGCCCCAACGTGTGGCTCGTGTGGTGTTGTGCCTGCTGTGCTGTACCTATTGCAGGAAGAATATGAGTTTAGCGACATACAGATTGTGCGTGCGTTGGCCACTGCGGGCCTTGTGGGTGCAATCGTGAAGGCCAACGCCTCGGTGTCGGGTGCGGAGGTAGGCTGCCAGGGCGAGGTGGGTGTTGCGTGTGCAATGGCTGCCGCTGCCGCAAGTCAGTTGATGGGTGGCTCGCCTGCACAGATTGAGTATGCCGCCGAGATGGCCCTCGAACACCACCTCGGTATGACCTGCGACCCGATGTGCGGACTCGTGCAAATACCTTGTATCGAGCGCAATGCTATGGCCGCAGCAAGGGCTATTGACGCACAAATCTACGCCTTCTACACCGACGGCAAACACCGAGTGTCGTTTGACAGCGTGGTGAAAGTTATGAAAAAGACGGGCCACGACCTGCCATCGTTGTACAAGGAAACATCAGAGGGTGGATTGGCCACGTTGTAGAATTGAAAATTGAAATTTGAGGGACGCACTACCTTTTGGTCTTGCAATTAGTACTCCTCCCCTACGAAAGGGGAGGTCGGGAGGGGTGGTCGAAATTGCAACTCGCCGAATGGCGAAAAACAATCTTCGGGTATGTCTTGACAATCAAATAGAAATTGAGAATTGAGAATTAGATTATTTACATATCTCGTTGCGTTGCTGGGAGTGGCTTTGCTACTCACAGGGTGTCCGGCTGCGGGCACCACAAGTGGTGGTGAGGTGGTCTACACTCCCCACTCCGCCGAGGGCTTTAAGATTGTGGCAACCGAGGGGGAATCGACCATCCTACGCCTAATGCCCGCAACGATGGGCGCACCCACCCGTGAGGTATTCATTGCCCGAGGTGGCGAGAGCGCACCCAAAGGTTTCGGGGGTGTGGTCGTAGGAGCCGAGCCGCAGAGAATCGTGTGTATGTCGTCGAGCCACGTTGCCTTCATTGATGCGCTTGGGTTGACGGAAAGAATCGTGGGCGTGAGTGGTGCCGACTACATCACCAATCCCCATATCCGCAAAGGCGTGGCAGAGGGCAAAGTTAGGGAGATAGGCTATGACACGGCCATCAACTACGAACTCATCGCCTCATTGCGCCCCGATGTGGCTTTCATCTACGGCACCACGGGCGATAACACAACCCTCAACGGCAAACTCACCGAGTTGGGTGTTCCATATATATATATGAACGAGCAACACGAGCGTAGTCCACTCGGCAAGAGCGAGTGGATAGTGGCCGTGGGCGAGGTGTTGGGATGCCGAGAGGAGGCCGAGGATCTCTTCGGGCAGATTGGCGAGAGGTATGAGAGCCTGCGCTTGGCGATGCTTGATGTGGATAGTAGACCAAAGGTAATGTTCAACTCACCATACAAGGATGTGTGGTTTGTGCCTGCCGACAAGTGCTACATCGTGGCCCTCGTGGAGGATGCGGGTGGCGACTATGTGTGCAAGGGTAACAACGACTCCACCTCCTCACGCCCCATTAGTGGCGAGAGTGCCTATGTGTGGCTCTCGCAGGCAGACGTGTGGCTCAACCCCAACAGCGCACGCACTATGGAGCAACTTGTGGCCGAAAACCCCAAGTTTGCAGGTGTGGATGTGGTACGCAAGGGACGTGTCTACAACTGCACCGCCATCAGTACCCCCGCCGGTGGTAGCGACTTTTGGGAAAGCGGAGCCGTGTGGGCCGACGTGGTGCTGGCCGATATGATTACAATCCTCCACCCCGAAAGAAGCGGAGGACACAAGATGCACTACTTTGAGAGCATTAAAAATTAAAAAAAAATCAAAATTGAAATACCGTCAGAACATACTGTTTGCAGTGCTCGTCGTGGCGATGGTGGTACTCTTCGTGGCCGACTTGGTGGTCGGCTCGGTGGCTGTACCACTCGGCGAGGTGTGGAATGCGCTAAGAGGTGCATCGAGTAACGACACCTACGCCGTCATCATACGCAACTTCCGACTCCCCAAAGCCATTATGGCTCTGCTGGCCGGTGCGGCACTATCCACCGTTGGCCTGCAAATGCAAACCCTCTTCCGTAACCCCCTCGCAGGGCCCTACGTTTTGGGCGTGAGTTCGGGCGCAAGTCTGGGCGTGGCTCTGATGCTACTCGGATTACCACTCCTCGGCATATCATCCGCCAACCCCGTGGTGCAAAACCTCGGTGTGGCCGGTGCAGCGTGGATTGGAGCCGCAGGTGTGATGGCAATAGTGATGGCCGTAACGGCACGCATCAAGAACATTATGACGGTGTTGATTCTCGGTATGATGTTCGGCAGCGCAGCCTCTGCCCTCGTGGAGGTTATGCAGTATCTCTCGCCCGAGGGTGCCCTCAAATCGTATGTGGTGTGGACTATGGGCTCGCTCGGAGGTGTAACGTTGGAGCAGTTGAACATCATCGTTCCCATTGTGGCCATTGGTCTACTCCTCTCGGTACTACTCATTAAGCCTCTGAACATACTCCTGTTGGGCGAGAACTATGCCCGCACTATGGGATTAAATATCAAACAGATACGCTTTGGCGTAACGCTCACCACCGTACTGCTGGCGGGTACCATCACGGCCTACTGCGGCCCTATCGGTTTCATTGGCCTTGCCGTACCGCACGTTGCCCGTATGATGTTCCGTGAGGCCGACCACAAGGTACTCGTACCGGCCACTATGCTCACAGGCGCTGCAATGATGTTGCTGTGCGACGTGGCTTCCACACTCCCTGCCGGAGATATGACACTCCCCATTAACACCATATCGGCCCTTGTGGGTATCCCTATTGTTGTGGTGGTGATTGTCCGCAACCGTAAAACAATGATGTAGCAAGTTCAACCCTATGGAACAGACTTTGGAACGCATAAACACCGTCGAACTCGACTCCGTAACACTCGGTTATGGTAGCAGGGTACTTATGGCCGAGGCCTCGGTGGGTTTCGGTTGGGGAGAACTCACGGCACTCATCGGACGCAACGGCACGGGCAAGAGTACCCTACTACGCACCATTGCCGCACTCGCCAAACCCCAGAGCGGACACATAACCATTGAGGGCAAGGACATTAACGCCCTCTCTCGCAAGGAGATAGCCGCACGCATAGCCTTCGTTTCCACCGAGGATGTGAGGGTGCAAAACCTCCACGTTTGGGACGTGGTGTCGCTCGGCAGGGCCCCCTACACCAATTGGGTGGGCAGGCTCACAGCCGAGGACGAAGAGGTTGTCAGGAAGTCGTTGGCGTTGGTGGGAATGAGTGGCTTTGAGGAGGCCTCAATGGATAGCCTCAGCGACGGCGAAAGACAAAGGGTTATGATAGCCAGAGCATTGGCGCAGGACACCCCCATCATCCTGCTCGACGAGCCCACGGCCTTCCTTGACCTGCCCAACAAATATGAGGTGTGTTTGCTGTTGAAGAGGCTGGCCCACAAGGAGGGCAAGTGTGTCATCTTTTCCACCCACGACTTGTCGATAGCCATTGAACTGTGCGACACGATAGCGATGATTGAGGGCGGTAAGTTCCACCACGGGACAGCCGAAATGCTCATCAACAGCGGACAAATGCAGCAACTTTTCAGCACCACCCAGATTGAGTTCGACGCCGAGAGGGGCAATGTGCGACTAAAAAAGTAAAAAAGTTAGCAACTTTGTTTGCAAATATCCATTTTTTGATTACCTTTGCACCGCTTAAAAGGTACCTAAAAGTGGAAACACACAGGTACTCAACATAAAGCAACACCTTGTAGTAGGTGTCGGGGCCCATTCGTCTATCGGTTAGGACGCAAGATTTTCATTCTTGAAAGAGCAGTTCGACTCTGCTATGGGCTGCAAAAAGAACAAAAAATTTTAAAAAATAATAACAATGGCAAATCACAAGTCTTCAAAGAAACGTATTCGCCAGACCGAGACAAAAAGGTTGGAGAATAAGTACTACCACCGCACCACTCGTAATGCGGTGAAGGCTTTGCGTGGTACCACCGATAAGGCTGCTGCCGAGGCTCTTCTGCCCAAAGTAGCTGCAATGTTGGACAAGCTCGCAAAGAAGAACGTAATTCACAAGAACAAAGCAGCTAACTTGAAGAGCGGCTTGCAGGTTCACGTTAACCACTTGTAGTTCACGTTGAGAGAAAAAGCCTGCGTTCAGGCGTAGGCTTGTATGGTGACCGTAGCTCAGTTGGCAGAGCATTGGATTGTGGTTCCAAGGGTCGTGGGTTCGAACCCCATCTGTCACCCAAAACAAATAGGAGTTCCGTTTGGAACTCCTATTTGTTTTGAAATGCATCATTGATGGGTTCGAACCCACGAAGTGCCCCCTTTCAAGGGGGTTAGGGGGTTGTAAACAAAGAGCCCGTGAGGGTGCATCGGCACCCTCGAACCCCATCGGTCACCCCAAAGAGATAAGGAGTTCCATTTGGAACTCCTTATTGCTTTTATGCTGTTTGGAGGGTTCGAACCCACGAAGTGCCCCCTTTCAAGGGGGGTTAGGGGGTTGTAGATAAAGAGCCCGTGAGGGTGCATCGGCACCCTCGAACCCCATCGGTCACCCAAAGAGGAGTTCAGAAATGAACTCCTCATTTTTTTTGCAACCACCCACGACTTGGCCTCCACGAGGGCAGAAAGGGCAGAAAAGGGTATTGAAAATTGACAAAATAAAATTTTGTCTAAAATGCTCTCGCTCTGCATAGTCCACAAGTGGCCTCTGCCCTCGCTTATTCGCATTTGCGAAAATTGAAAATTACTCCTCCCCTAAGTTAGGGGAGATGGCACGCAGTGCCATAGAGGTCTGTTTAACGGCAAGAAAGGCAGAAAGAGCAGAAAGGGGCAGGAAGGGCTAATAGGTAAAAAGAGGTATAGTCTTGGGCCTTTGGAATTTGGGATAAAATTCCATATATTTGTGTGGCGTATGTGGGCGGCGACTCCCACAACAAACAAAACACAAGAAAACGAACACCTAAATAGGCACACGAAAAACATATGAAGAAGATTATAGTAATTGGTGCCACCTCGGGTCTTGGGCGCGAGATGGCCTCACAGTTGGTAAAAGCAGGCTACAAGGTTGGCATTGCAGGACGCAGGAGTGAACTGTTGGACTCCTTTGTGGAGGAGCACAAAGGAGTGGCCGTAGAGCCAATAGAACAGCAGGTGATGGATGTTGCAGCCACAGATGCACCCTCTACACTCGACAAACTAATTGAGCGTATGGGCGGTATGGACATCCTACTCCACGTTGCCGGCGCAGGTTTCGAAAACCCCACATTGGAGGAGGGTAAGGAGCGACACATCACGGAGGTAAACTCTGTGGGTTTCGTCACCATCATCGACCACGCCTACCATTGGTTCCGCACCAACGGTAGAGCGGGCCACATCGCTGCCGTAACCTCCATTGCGGGCACCAAAGGTATGGGCTTGGCACCTGCCTACTCGGCCACCAAGAGGTTGCAGACCACCTACCTGAGCGCACTCGCACAGCACGCACGAATGGATGGCGTGAGGTTGCACATCACCGATATACGCCCCGGCTATGCACAGACCGACATACTCACACCAGGCAAGAAATACCCCGCAGTACTCTCGCCCGAAAAGGTGGCTCGTGTGGCCATCAAGGCCATCAAACGCCACCGCCGTATTTGCACGATTGATTGGCGCTTCAAGTTGGTGGTAGCGGGTTGGAGCCTCGTTCCTCGCCCACTCTGGGAGCGCATCACGTTTGTAAAATAAAGGATTAAAAAAAGTCGGTCGACGGTGGACGGTCGACGGTAGACATATATTTATGGCCGACAACTATTTGGAAAAGAAGATGGAGGACTACAAGGCGCAGGCCTCCAAGAGTGGTGGTGCAAAGAGCAGTGCATCGCTTGGCAAACTGCTGCTCAAAAATCGCAGTTACAGGGGCTACGACAACTCCTTCACGGTGCGTAGGGACCAACTGTTGCGCATCGTGGAGTGCAACACACGCATCCCCTCGGCACGCAACCGACAGCAGTTGCGTTTCCGACTCGTAACCTCCGAGGAGGCACACAAGGTGTTGCCCCACTTCCGTTTGGGTGGAGCACTCCCCCACCTGCACCTTCCACAAGAGGGATGTGAGCCGAGGGCATTTATTGTGGTGTGCGCCGTGCCGCCAACGGACCACTACACCTATATTGATTTGGGTATCTCGGCCCAAACTATGTTGCTCCAAGCGGTGGAGATAGGACTCGGAGGTATCTGCATCGGAGCCTTCGACAAGGAAGCCCTCAAAGCCTCGCTCGGCCTCACATTGGAGCCACTATTGCTCGTGGCCATAGGCAAGCCTGCCGAGAAAATTGAGCTCGTACCCATCGCGGCCAATGAGCCACACGACTATTGGAGGGACGAAAAAGGGGTGCATTATGTGCCCAAAGTGAGAACCGAAGAGTTGATTATCGAAGGCTGAGAGTTGAAGATTTTTGGCAAAAAAAAGAACAACCATAGGAATAAATTCCTATATTTGTGTGCCACAAGTGTAAAATTTAAGTTTAATAAAAATAACTTTTTATGAAGAAAACTTTGGTGGACCTCTTTGAAGGTTCAGTAGCAAACTACCCTAACAACACCTTTTTGAAAGAGAAAATTGGTAAAGAGTGGACCGACACAACCTATGCACAGGTGCGTGATAAGGTCTATGAACTCGGTGCCGGCTTTGTTAAATTGGGCGTAGCTCCCAAAGACAACATGGCTCTCCTCTCGGAGGGACGTAACATGTGGATTATCTCCGAGTTGGCTATGTTCTACGCAGGCGCAGCAAACGTGCCCCTGTCGATTAAACTCGAAGAGAGCAACGACCTTATCTTCCGTCTGAAACACTCCGACACCAAGTGGATTGTTGTTTCGAAAACACAGTTGCCCAAAATCCGCCGTATCATTGCCGACCTTCCTATGGTAGAGAAGGTTATTGTTTTGGACCCCATTGACGAGTATCAGGACAAAGAGGTTTCGCTCGAAAGCGTACTCGCTCTCGGTCGTGAGCTTCTCGCCGAGGACAAAGAGGGCTTCCTCAAAATCGGTCAGGCTATCCAGAACGACGATTTGGCAACCATTACCTACACCAGCGGTACCACTGCCGACCCCAAAGGCGTTTGCCTTTCGCACCGCAACTACACCGCGAACGTGGAGCAGGCTCTCACCCTTATGGATATCGACGAGACTTGGAGAACTCTGATTATCCTTCCTTTGGACCACTGCTTTGCACACGTTGTAGGTTTCTATATCTTTATGCACAAGGGCGCACAGGTGGCTACCGTACAGAACGGTCGCACCGGTATGGAGACCCTCAAAAACATCCCCATCAATATCCGCGAGGTTAAACCCCACATCATCCTTTCGGTGCCCACTCTGGCCAAGAACTTCAAGAAAAATATTGAGAGCAGCATCAGGGCCAAAGGTAAGACCGTTGAGAAACTCTACAATTGGGGCCTCAAAAATGCTATTGCCTACAATGGTGACAGCGACAAAGAGCGTGGTAAGGGCCTGAGGGCTTTGCGCAAACCCCTTGTGTGGTTGTTCGACAAGATTATCTTCTCGAAAGTACGTGAGGGCTTTGGTGGCGAGCTGAGGTTCTTTGTGGGCGGTGGTGCACTGTTGGACAAAGAGTTGCAGGTGTTCTTTATGGCTGTTGGTATGCCTATGTTCCAGGGCTATGGCCTGAGCGAGGCTACTCCCGTTATTTCGTCCAACGGTCCCCGCAGGTACCAATTCGGTTCGAGCGGCGTGATGGTTAAACCCTTCGAGATGAAGATTTGCGACCCCGATGGCAATGAGTTGCCCGAGGGCGAGAAGGGCGAGATGGTCTGCAAAGGCGAGAACGTGATGATGGGCTATTGGAAGAACGAGGCTTCGACTGCCGACACCGTTAAGGACGGCTGGTTGTACACCGGTGATATGGGTGCCATCAAGGGCGACCTCTTGTATGTATATGGCCGTTTCAAGAGCTTGCTGATTGCTGCCGATGGTGAGAAGTATTGCCCCGAGGGTATTGAGGAGGCATACGTTTCGACCTCGAAATTCATTGATCACGCCATTCTGCACAACAACCAAGACCCCTACACCACCCTGCTGATTTCGCCCAACAAGGAGGCAATGAAGGCTGCTCTTGCTCCTCTCAAACTCTCGCTCGATAGCGAAGAGGGCCAGAGGAAGATTGTTGAGTTGGTACAGGCCGACTTGAATGAGTACAAGAGGGGCGGTAAGTTTGAGGGTCAGTTCCCCGAGCGTTGGTTGCCTGCAACCTTTGCTCTGCTCAACGAGCCTTTCACCGAGCAGAACCACCTCATCAACTCCACTATGAAGGTTGTTCGTGGCAAGGTAGAGGAGTACTTCGCTGACCGTCTGAACGCAATGTACACTCCCGAGGGTAAGGACATCTACTACAACGTAGGTAAGTTCTAAACCACTCGTTGGTTGGCCCCCAAAGAGGCCTAACATATTCGACACAGAAAGCCCCCGTACAATGATGTGCGGGGGCTCTTTGTTGGTAGTATGGATTTCCGTAATCCTATTGCGAATATGTAGATAATCCTATTGCAGATACATAGGTAATCCTATTTGAGTGCTTCGAGTACCAAACGCTCCATAATGGCGTAACCATCATTGTTGGGGTGGCAGCCATCGGGAGCCAACTCTACGGGCAGGCCACCCTCGTTGTCGGTCAAGGCCGAGTGGTAATCTACGTAGGCATAGCCCTTCTCCTTTGCATAGGCCTTAATCATAGCGTTGAGTTCAATGATGATGGGAGCAGGCTGCACCTCGGGCCTCCACTTGTAGGCCTTACAGGGGAGTATGGAGCAGAGAACAACCTCGATGTTGTTGTAGCGAGCAAGTTCGCACATCGAGGCGATGTTGTCCAAAATGTGTGGCAGTGTGATGGGGCCATTATTGAGGGCAATGTCGTTGGTGCCGGCAAGGATGACAACCTTCTTGGGGTGCAAGTCAATCACGTCGGCACGGAAGCGCACCAACATCTGCGAAGTGGTCTGACCGCTGATGCCACGGCCTACAAAGCCATTGTCGGCAAAAAACTCGGGGCGGAATTTGGCCCAATTGTCCGTGATGGAGTTGCCCATAAAAACTGCTTCGGGGGCGGTTGTAATCTGCTTATTGGAGTTCTCATAACGATAGAATTGCGCCCAATCCTTCTTGGGGGCTTGTGCATCGGCTGCCACCACTGCAAGGAGCGAGAGGGCTGCCAAAATGGAGTGTTTGAGTGTTTTCATAGTATAATAATGATTAGGTACGTTTGTACAAAGTTACATCTTTTTTGATGAAAATCACCAAAAATAGGTATTGCAAAGGTGGACAAAACGAAATACTTTTGCACCCGAAATCAAAACATAATACGAGTTTACAGATATATGACTAAGTTTTTAGCCCTCTTGTTGCTCCTCTGTGGCACAATCGTTTCGCCCACAGCCTCGGCAACAACTCCCGTAATTCCCCAACCCCGCCCAACTGACGCACACATCTTCGGCCACGTCGTAGATAAGGCTTCCAAAGACCACCTACCCTATGTGTCGGTCGTAATTGAGGGTACAACCATTGGCGTTACCACCGATGCAACGGGCCACTACCTTATCAAAAATATGACCCCCGGTACCTACACCATCGAAGCGAGTGCCGTGGGCTACGTTCCCGTAACCAAGAGAGTGAAAGTGGTTGCCGGCCAAACCATTGAAGTGGAGTTTGAACTCTCCGAAGACACCGTAACACTCGACCAAATAGTGGTGTCGTCCAACCGTTCCGAAACCCTCAAAAGGGAGGCTCCCTCGCTGGTGAGTGTGGTGGATGCAGAGGTATTCGACAGAGTGAGCGCCACATCTTTGGCGGGCGGTCTGGCGTTCCAACCCGGTGTGAGGGTGGAGAACACCTGTCAGAACTGTGGCTTCCCACAGGTGAGGATTAACGGTCTTGATGGTCGTTATTCACAAATTCTCGTGGACTCCCACCCACTCTTCTCCTCGCTTACGGGCGTGTATGGCTTGGAGCAGATTCCTGCCAATATGATTGAGCGTGTGGAGGTACTGCGTGGCGGAGGCTCGGCCCTCTATGGCTCGTCGGCCATCGGTGGCACCATCAACATCATCACCAAAGAGCCCAAGCAGAGTATGGCCGAGATGAGCCACACGACAACCTCTATCGGTATGGGTGGTGCTATGGAGAATGCAACCTCACTCAATGCCTCGTTGGTATCAGATAGCGGCAAAGCAGCAGTGAGTGTCTTTGCCCAGAGTCGCACTACGGGTGGCTACGATGTGGATGGCGACGGTTTTACGGAGCTTTTGGAGTCCAACGCAGAAGCTCTCGGTATGCGCTCGATGTTCCGCCTGAGCAACTACTCGCGTATCACAGCACAGTATCACCGCATCAAGGATTATAGGCGTGGTGGCGACAACCTCGACCTCCCACAGCACGAAGCCGAGGTGTGCGAGCAGGCCGACCACACCATCGACGGCGGTAGCATTACCTACGATTGGTCGGACGCACAACACAAAAACCGTCTGAACATCTACGGCTCGTTCCAAAACACTGCACGCAAAAGCTACTACGGTGCAGGCAAAGACCCCGATGCCTATGGTCGCACCCACGACCTCACTGCCGCCGCAGGTGTGCAGTATGTGCACGAGTTTGACCACCTGCTCTTTATGCCTGCCAACCTCACCGTCGGCTCGGAGGTGAGCCACAACAACCTTCACGACACCTCCATAGGCTACAACATAGACACCAAGCAGATTGCCAACATCTATGGCGCATATTTCCAAAACGAGTGGCGCAACAAGGAGTGGTCCATATTGCTCGGCGGTCGTCTGGACAAACACAACCTTGTGAATGCACCCATCTTCTCGCCCCGCGCCAACCTGCGCTACAACCCCACCGAGGAGATTAGCCTGCGCCTGAGCTATGCCGGCGGCTACCGTGCACCACAGGCCTACGACGAGGACCTCCACATTGCTATCGTTGGTGGCGAGCGCACCCGTATCCAGCTGGCCGACAACCTCAAAGAGGAGCGTTCCTCATCGCTGAGCGCATCGGCAGAGTTCTACCACACCTTCGGTTCGGTGGCCACCAACTTCATTGTGGAGGGATTCCACACCCGCTTGGACGATGTGTTTGCCCTGCGCGAGATTGGCCACGACGACGAGGGAGTGGCGGTGCAGGAGAGATACAACGGCTCGGGAGCTACCGTGAGCGGTATCAACTTGGAGGGGCGTGCTATGTTCAGCCGCAAGGTGGAGTTACAGGCAGGATTCACTCTCCAACGCAGCCGCTATGCCGAGCCGGAGCAGTGGAGCGAAACAGCCGAAGCATCGCTCGATATGTTCCGTACCCCCGACGCCTACGGATATTTCACCCTGATGTGGAAGCCTATGGCAAAACTCAACATTGACCTTTCGGGCAACTACACGGGCCCGATGTGGGTACAGCACTACGCCGGTTATATTGCGGAGGATGTGGCTGTTCGCACCCAGAGTTTCTTCGATTTAAGCGCGAGGGTGGGCTACACCACGCTGGTATATGACGACACGTTTATTGAGATTTTCGGTGGTGTGAAAAACATCTTCAACTCCTTCCAGAGCGACTTCGACCAAGGAGCCGACCGTGATTCGGGCTACGTCTACGGCCCGCTGATGCCACGCAGTGCCTACCTCGGAGTGGAGATTAGGTTCTAACCAACAAGAAAGGGTTTCCGACAGTCGGAAACCCTTTTTGTGTTAATTCAAAAGTAAAACCTATTTTTCGGTGAGCGTGAAGTTGCTAAACACCGCCGTTGCGGTCTTGCTATTGTCGCCACTGCTCACACAAAGGCCCACATAGAGTTCGGCGGGTAGACCCACAAAGCTATCGCTCTTGGTGGCGGAGAATGTCGCACCACCATCGGTGGAGTAGAATGCCTCGAACTTATCGCCCGTGCGCACAAGTTTCAGCACCGCATTGTCGGCCGAAGTTCTCACACCTGCCGCCTTCTTGCTTGCGTTGCCTCCCGAGGTCATACGGTAGTGGCTGTAATATTCAGTGGTCGTAGCACCCGAAGTGGCATAGATGAAGTTGGTACCCGAAGTGTTAATGTCGTCGGCAAGCATCAAGCCCGCTGCACTCTGGTTGCCACCCTTCTCCGAAACGTAGGAGTCAAGTTGCACGGTAGCCTCGAAATCGCCACTCACCTTCCTCCACACATAGCCAAACTTCTGCGCTCCACTCTCGAACTTACCTCGTGCCGTGAGGGTAACATCTCCATCGTTATTCATTGTGGCCACAGCCTGTGCATCGCCAATGGAGGAGAGTGTCCATCCCTCGCCCAGCGTGTCGCCCGAAGGCTCGGAGGGGGTGCTGGGAGTTGTGGGAGTGTCGCCACCCGTAGAGCCACCCGTAGAGCCACCCTCGTCGCCACCTGCACTACCCATACCGCCATTGTCGGCCTCGATGGGTGCGCTCTCGTAGCCCGAAAGTCGGCCCACACCTGCACCCGTGGTTACAATCTCAGCCACCCTATCGGCTGCATCCACCACATAGTTATACGAAGGTTTGAAATCCTCATAGGTAAACGGAGTGGCGAGTTTCGAGCCGTTGTAGGCTGTGTATTCCACATTGGTAAAGGGATAGGGGTCGGAGGCATCGGAGGGAATGTTGGTGTAGAGGTTTTCGTAGGCGTAGGCATAGCCCGCAACACTACCCGTGAGGTTGGACACCCAACTGCTACCACTCTTCTTGGCAGGGTAGGTACAGATGTCGATGGGTAACCTCACACCATCGAACGAGTTGTGCTCCACAAGCACCATTGCGCCATAGGCACTACCCACACCATAGGTGCTCACGTTGTCGTAGAAGTTATTGAAGACGTGCGCCCTACCAAACCTCACCCTCGGATGGCGGGAATTGCTCTTCTCAAACCAATTGTGGTGCATAGTGATGGTGATATCCTTATCGGCCGAGGCACTATTGGAGTGGCCCACAAGGCTGCTCTTTTGGGTGCGTATGTAGTGGCACCACGACACCGTAACGGAGTGGGTGGCGTGGGTTACGTCGCACGAGCCGTCCTCGTAGTCTTTGGTGGAGTTGACACTCTCGAAGGTACAGTGGTCCACCCACACGTTGCTACTCTCCTGCATAGAGATACCATCGGCACCATTGTCCGCCTTGGGTTGAACGATATAGATGTTGCGGATGATGATATTTGTGGCCTCGTTAAGGAAGAAGCCCACATTTTGCATACGGAACGAGTTGGTTCCATAAATCGTTATGTTGGAGGTACGCTTGATGTCAAACCAAGGGCTACCCGTATCCCTACCGTCAGCTTTGGTGAACGTACCGCTCAACCACACCACAGCAGGCTCCGTACTCTTGTTCTTCTCCCTGAGTTTCAGCCACTCACGAAATGCAACACCATTATTGAAATGATAGACCTTACCACCCTCACCACCGGTGGTCCTCTCGCCATAGCCGATGAGTTGGTCGAGGGCTACGTTACCCACCACGGGAGGTGCAATAGGCTCGCTTGGCTCGGTGGGAGTATCGGGGTCGGTGGGCACATCAGGCTCACTTGGAGTTTCCGGCTCGGTGGGTTCCTCCGGCTCGGTGGGAGTATCGGGCGTTTCGGGCTCCTCCGGCTCGGTTGGAGCGTCGGGATTTTCGGGAGCGTCAGGATTTTCAGGCTCGGTTGGAGTGTCGGGCTCCTGTGGAGTTTCCGTATCGTCGGGATTTGGTGTGGGAGTAGGTTCGGGCTCATTACCACAGCCAATAGTCAGTGCTGCAACAAGCATTGCGCACAGCAGAAGTTTACGTTTCATAAGGCATTCAAGCTTAAAATGGATTTCACCACTACAAAAGTAGTGGTAGTATTTTAGCCACTCTGGGATAATTTATCGCAAATATGTGATTATTTGGCATTTGGTCATCCGCCACTATTCGGGCATCACCACCCTTGGCAACACACCCATAAGGTGAGCAAGCACCATTCCGTAGTTAGTCATCGGAACGCCCTGTTGTTCAGCTCTTTCGAGCCTCGACAGAACGTGGCGACGGTTGAACATACACGCACCGCAGTGTATCACAAGATCATAGTGGCTCAAATCGGCAGGGAAGTCATCGCCGCCCACTACATCCACACTCAGTCCCTCGCCTACCCTCTTACGCAGCAGTCGGGGCAGTTTCACACGGCCAATATCCTCGCCAGCAGGTGCGTGGCTACAAGCCTCGGCAATCAGCACCCTCGACCTTTCCGTGAGGCTGTCAACCACCTTCGCGCCCTCCACAAAGGCATCCCTATCGCCCTTATAGCAAGCCATCAGCACCGAAAACGAGGTCAAAGGCACACCCGTAGGCAACACCTCGGCCACACGGTCAAAGACCTGTGAGTCGGTAACCACAAGGTCGGGCGGAGTGGTCAGTCCTGCCAATGTCTGCGACAGTTCTTCGGGACGGCAGCACAGCGACACGCACCCCCTATCGAGTAGTTCCCTGAGGGTCTGCACTTGAGGTAGGATGATACGTCCTTTGGGGGCCTGCTCGTCCTGTGGCATCACAAGTACAACCCTATCGCCACTCTTTACCAAACCACCCATAATACTCCTTTCGGCACTCTTCACATCTCCTGCCACCTTGGTAATCTCTCCCAATAGTGCATCGACACCAATCCTTGCAGCAGCACTCACAAGCAGTGGCTCACGGCCGAGTTGCTCCTTGATGGAGAGTGCTGTACTCTCGGCCGACACCAGCATATCGCACTTACCAAGCACCACAACAACAGGCACTTTGCGCTCTTCAAACATCTCAAGCCACTCCTTCTCCAACGAGTAGTCGGCCTGAGCACCGCACACCAGCACCGCCACGTCGCTCCTATCGGCTGCCCTCACTGCTTGCTCTCTGCGTGCCTCTCCCAGCACGCTGCTGTCGTCAAAGCCCGCCGTGTCGATGAGGGCACACGCACCCAGAGAGCCAATCTCCATACTCTTAACCACGGGGTCGGTGGTGGTGCCTGCTACATCGCTCACAATCACAACCGTTTGTCCACTGATAGCATTTATCAGCGACGACTTACCTGCATTGCAGCGCCCAAAGAAACCTATGTGTAGGCGCAAAGCCCTGGGAGTTGTATTCATAACTAACTGTGGTTTTGTTGTTTATGTAGTCTTATACAGCAAAAACTTGTCGAGGTTAAAATCTGAAATCACGCTCGCCTTGCTCAATCTTCACAAGGTTTTCCTCCGCAATCCGCCTCACGTTGGGGTGTGGCACACGGTCAAGTTCGTCGGCAATAACCCTCAATCCCACCCTCAGTGTTTCGGGCGAGGCGTAGTCCACAAGGTACTCCTTCAAGGTCATCAGTGCGTTGGGTTGGCAGCAGTTGGCAATCTGTCCGTTCTTCACAAGGGTCATAAACCTATCGCCCGTACGTCCCTCGCGGTAGCAGGCCGTACAGAAGCTCGGCACATAGCCTCCCTCCAACAGCCACCTCACAATCTCGTCCAGCGTGCGGGTGTCGCTCACGTCGAACTGCGCCGTGGAGTGTGCTTCCTCCCTCTGGCCGTCGACATAGCCTCCCACGCCCGTAGAGGAGCCGCCGCTAATCTGCGACACGCCCAATTCGAGAGCCTTTGCCCTCGAAGCCACATTCTCCCTCGTGGAGATAATCATACCCGTGTAGGGTACCGTAACCCTCAACACCGCCACAATCTTGTGGAACACCTCGTCGGGTACAGCGTCCTTGTAGTCGCCCACATCCACCCCGTCGGCAGGGCATATACGTGGTACGCTGATGGTGTGGGGCCCCACACCACAAGCTGCTTCAAGGTGTTCGGCGTGCATCACAAGGCCCACAAAATCATATCGGTAGCCCTCCAAGCCAAACAGTACACCAATGCCCACGTCGTCGATACCGCCCTCCATTGCCCTATCCATAGCCTCGGTGTGCCAAGCGTAGTTGCTCTTGGGGCCTCGGGGGTGGAGGGTTTCGTAGCGTGCCTTATTGTAGGTCTCCTGAAAGAGAATGTAGGTACCAATGCCTGCATCTTTCAGCTTGCGGTAGTTCTCCACGGTTGTGGCTGCGATGTTCACATTCACCCTACGAATGGCACCATTGCGGTGGCGAATAGAATAGATGGTTTGGATACTCTCCAAGATGTACTCAATGGGGTTGTGCAGTGGGTCCTCGCCAGCCTCCAAAGCCAAGCGTTTGTGGCCCATATCCTGCAACGCCACCACCTCGGCCTCAATCTCCTGTTGGGTGAGTTTACGGCGGGGGATGGTCTTATTGGCAATGTGGTAGGGGCAGTAGGTGCAGCTATTCACGCAGTAGTTCGACAAATAAAGTGGTGCGAACATCACAATGCGGTTGCCATAGAACCGTTGTTTAATCTCCTTTGCCAGAGTGTAGATGCGTTCATTGAGGTCCTCCTCTTCGCACTCCAACAGCACCGCAGCCTCCCTGTGGGAAAGGCCCCTACACTCCGTAGCCTTCTCGATGATACTCTCAATGAGGGGGCGGTTATTCCTATTTTCGGCAGCCCATTGCATCGTGGCCACAATCTCCTCGTGGTCAATAAACTCCTCTGCCTTATGTGATTTTACATTATACATAGTATAGTATAGTCTAACGTCTAACGTCCAAAGTCTATTTGGTAGTTAATATTTTCCAATGCAATGCGAAGCGCGTCTATTCCTTCGGCGGCCTCGCTACCGGTGCTCTTCTTATGGTCGTAGATGGCATACTGCGCCCTATACTTCTGTGGCGTAAGGTTGGGCATAACCACGTTGGCTCCCGCCAACAAACCCCTCAATGTTCCCTCGCCATCGGCCGAAGCAAGTGCCGTGGTGGCCGGTATCATAGCCGTTGGCAGCAACAGGCGCACCAGAGCGACCATCAACAGCGTTCTCTCCACACTGCCCCTCGGCCACTCCCCAAGCGGAGTGTCGCTCTGGGGCATAAATGGGCCGATGCCAACCATCTCAGGCCGTAGTTCGCGCAGATAGTGCAGGTCGGCCACCAAGTCTTCCGACCTCTGCCACGGGCTGCCCACCATCATACCAGCGCCCACCCAATAGCCCAACTCTTTGAGCCACCCGAGGCACTCTCGGCGGTGGTGGAAATTCATACGCTCGGGGTGCAGGAGTCCATAGTGTCGTTCCGAGGCTGTTTCGTGGCGCAACAGGTAGCGGTCGGCACCAGCCCTACGCCACCTCTCATAGACCTCTCTCGGTTGCTCGCCCAGCGACAACGTAACAGCCGCATCGGGAAACTCCGCTTTGAGGGTGCGAACAACACTCTCCACCTTCTCCACCCTATCTCTCACCTGACCACCCTGCAACACGAAGGTGCGGAGTCCAAGCGAATATCCCTCGCGGCAAGTCTCAACAATCTCCTCCGAGGTCATCTCATAGCGACCGAGCCCACGGTTTTCGGCCCTCAGGCCACAATAGCGACATCCGCCCTCACACCTCGACCACACCTCCACAAGTCCACGCAGCCAAACCCTCCTTCCGAAGTGTTCCTCGCTCGTGGCCCTTGCTGCACGGCACACCCTATCGACACTCTCCTCCGTGCACTCCTCAATGAGCCTCACAAGAGATTGGTCGGAGGGCACACAGCCCCGTCTTAAAGAGTCTATTATGTGGTCGATATAATCCAAATGTCAAACTCTCACTTACACAAAAAACATCACAATACCCAGCACCGCAACCGCCACGCCCGTCCATTGCACCTTCGAGAGGCGTTCCTTGAAAGCCACCGTTCCCACCACTGCCACAAGGGCTACAATGGTGGTGTGGTAGGTGGGAAAGAAAATGCTTGCAGGCACCTCTGCAAGGCCCCTCAACATTCCCCACGTCACAAAGAAGTTGGCCACACCGAGGGTTACTCCACCCACAAGTGCGCCCCACTCAAAGCCTCTTTTATCCCTCCTAACCATCAGTGCTACAACAGCAAACATCACAGCAAAGAGGAATATAATTGCACTAAACGCTGCCGACTCCTGCGGTGCAATCAGCACACTCTGCGCCCATTTGAGTCCAAAGTTATTCACTCCAAACAGTATCCACACACCCAATGGGTAGAGCAGCAGCGAGGCTCGTTGGAGTCGTTGTTGTGTCCTCTTCTCTCCCGACGGTACAAACATCATAACCATTGCGGCCAAAATAACCGCTACCGCCCACCAGCGAGGCACATCGCCTTCCGGAAAAAGCAGAAAGCTACACACCACGGGTATTACCAGCGACACCCTCGACGCTACCGTTGTGAGAGTAACACCCGTAAGGGCCGTAGAACGAGCCATCAGCACAAAGGCTCCCACAAAGGTCGCACCCAGCAAAACCGCTGTGCCCCAAGAGGCTACCCCCGTGGGCACCACAAAGTCGCCCGATACACACGCAAAGGCGGTGCCGAGAGCAAATGCGGTGAGGTAATTGAAAGCAATCGCTTGCAAAGAGTCCACCCCTCTGCAAGCGAATAACTTAAAAAATACCGAATAAGTTGCTCCGCAAACTATTGCAAGGAGTAGGTATAACATCTACGGCGTTTGTGATTCTTGTGTTCAAATGCCTTCCACTGGCTCTGAACCTCCACGTTTGTTTCAAGCTCAGGGCCTGTCTCGGCAATCTTCATTCCGTTCTTGATGGCACCGGCAAGGCCCTCGCGCAACAAAATTGCGTTCACACCCTTACCCTGATACTCGGGTTTTACGCCAATGCTATAAAAGTCGAGCGTCTTGCTCTTCTTCAAATCCCTGAAAATGCGGAACACACCAAAGGGGAACAAGCGGCCCTTCGACTCCCTTACAGCCTTGCTAATAGAAGGAGCCATAAAGCTGTAACCAATGATGTTATCCTCCTTGTCGGTAACCACCGCAACATAGTCGGGGTTACCCACCAGCATAATCAGTTTCGAGAAGTCGAGAAGTTGTTTCTCGCTCAACCACACCACGCCAAACAGTTTGGCAAATGCCTCGTTGAGAATTTGCAGCGCAGGAATGATGTAGGGCTTAATATCCTTAATCTTCTTGAACTTCAACACTTTATATCCATACCTCTCGATGGCCATATTAGCCAACCTGTCGAGCCTTTCGTTCATCACCTCGGGAATGGTAATCTGGAACTCAACCCAATCGACCTTCTTGGTCATACCGAGTCGCTCGAAGTGGGTAACGTAGTAGGGATAGTTGTAGGGCGTTACATACATATCCTCCTCCTCGAAGCCCTCAATCACGAGGCCCTGTTTGTCGAGGTCCGAGAAACCAATGGGACCGATAATCTCGTTCATACCGCACTCCTTGGCATACTCCACAACCTTTGCAAACACCGCATCAACAACCTCCGCATCGTCCACAAAGTCGAACCTCGTGAAGCGCATCTGTTTAACGTCCATCTTCTCGTTGTATGCCTTATTGAGCACACCCGCAGCACGACCAACAACCTTGCCATCCCTCAACGCAATCCACATCTTGCACTCGGCATAGGCAAAAGCACCATTCTGCTTGGGGTCAAACTCGCTATCCTCATCCATATAGAGTGCCGGCACAAAATAGGGGCAATCCTTATAGAGCCAAATTGGGAATTTGATAAACCTCTTCTTATCCCTTTTGTTTTTTACTTCCCTTATTTCCAACATAAGTTCAATGTGTTTTGGTTAATATTTTCGTGTGTTTCTCCCTTAATCTCCGTGTATCTACTTACCAATGAGCACCTTGATATTCTCAATGAGCATCTTCACAGCCACCGAATTAAAGCCACCCTCGGGGATAATCACGTCGGCATACTTCTTCGAAGGCTCCACAAACTCCTCGTGCATAGGTTTAACGGTGGTGGTGTATTGGTCGATAACCGACTCCATCGAGCGGCCCCTCTCCCTCACATCACGCACAATCCTACGAGCTAACCTCACATCAGCATCGGTGTCAACAAAGACCTTGATGTCCATCAAATCCCTCAACTCCTTGTTCTCGAAGATGAGGATACCGTCGACAATGATGACCTTCGAGGGTTTGACTGCCACCTTCTCGTCGGTGCGTGCGTGCTCCACAAACGAATAGACGGGCCTCTCGATGGCCACACCATCTTTGAGCGCTTTGATGTGCTCGACCATCATATCCGTATCGAACGATTGCGGGTGGTCGTAGTTAAGTTTGGTACGCTCCTCGTAGGTCAGGTTGGGGAACGATTTGTAGTAGTAGTCGTGGCACAGGGTTGCCACATCATCTCCTGCGAAAGCCTCCTGCAATCGCTTCACAAGCGTACTCTTACCGCTACCGGTACCGCCTGCAACTCCAATGATTGTTACATTCATACGAATTGACAATTGAAAATGGAAAATTGAAAATTATTGTTCCCCGCAAAAGCGATAGAATCGAGGAAATTCAAGGCCTGCGAAGCGCAAGAAACCGCAGTTTGCTGACGCAAATGAGGATTTCGAGCGCAAGCATAACGCAGAATTTACCGATTATCTCGCTTTTGCACTATGCGTCGATCTTCGCATACTTCGCATGCTTCTCAATAAACTCACGACGAGGACCTACCTCATCGCCCATCAGCATCGAGAATATCCTATCAGCCTCGGCAGCATTCTCAATGGATACCTGCTTCAAAATACGAGTGGCAGGATCCATTGTGGTCTCCCACAACTGGTGCTCGTTCATCTCACCAAGACCTTTATACCTCTGTACCGTCACACCCTTCGTTCCCAACTCGGCAGTAATCTTCATCCTCTCCTCGTCGGTCCAGCAGTAGTGTTTAGCATTACCCTTCTTCACAAGGTAGAGAGGGGGCATTGCGATATATACGTGGCCCTGCTCAATGAGCTCCTTCATCTTGCGGAAGAAGAAGGTCAGCATCAAGGTTGCAATGTGGCTACCATCCACATCAGCATCGGTCATAATGATAATCTTGTCGTAGCGGAGTTTTTCGAGGTTGAGTGCTTTGGGGTCCTCCTCGGTACCGATGGTTACACCCAACGCAGTGAACATATTCTTAATCTCCTGATTCTCCCACATACGGTGCTCCTGAACCTTCTCGATGTTGAGAATCTTACCCCTCAAAGGCATAATGGCCTGATACTCACGGTTGCGGCCCTGCTTTGCAGTACCACCTGCCGAATCACCCTCGACGAAGAAAATCTCGGCCTTGCTCCTATCCCTCGTTGCACAGTCGGCCAACTTACCGGGCAGGCCCGAGCCGGACAACACGGTCTTGCGCTGCACAAGCTCCCTTGCGTGGCGAGCAGCGTGGCGAGCCGTAGCTGCCAACACCACCTTATCCACGATAGCCTTTGCATCCTTGGGGTGCTCTTCGAGGTAGTTGGTCAGGGCCTGCGAGATTGCCTGGTCCACAGCCGCTGCAACCTCGTCGTTACCGAGCTTGGTCTTGGTCTGGCCCTCAAACTGGGGCTCGGCAACCTTAACCGACACCACAGCGGTCAAACCCTCGCGGAAGTCGTCGCCCGAGATGTCGAACTTAATCTTCGAGAGCATTCCGTTCTCCTCGGCATATTTCTTCATCGTACGGGTGAGTGCCCTACGGAATCCGGTCAAGTGGGTACCACCCTCAATGGTGTTGATGTTGTTAACGTAGGAGTGTACATTCTCCGAGAAGCTGTCGTTATACTGCATAGCCACCTCAACGGGAGTGCCGTTCTTCTCGGTGTCGATGTAGATGATGTCGTCGATAATCTTCTGGCCACGGCTCTGGTCGAGGTACTCCACAAAGCCCTTCAAGCCGTTGTCGGAGTAGAAGTGCTCGTGGAGGAAGTTACCCTCCTCATCCTTCTCCCTACGGTCGGTAATGTCGAGGTTGATACCCTTGTTGAGGAATGCCAACTCGCGCAACCTGGTGGCCAAAATCTCATAGCGGTAGGTGGTGGCAGTGAAGATATCGCCGTCGGGTTTGAACTTGATGGTGGTACCCGTGCGGTCCGTCTCGCCGATAATCTTCAACTCCGAAGTGGTAATACCACGGCTGAAAGTCATCTGGTGAATCTTACCATCCCTGCACACCGTAGCAACCAGCTCGGTCGAGAGCGCATTCACACACGACACACCCACACCGTGCAAACCACCCGACACCTTGTAGGAGTCTTTGCTGAACTTACCACCGGCGTGGAGAATGGTCAGTACAACCTCCAAGGCCGACTTACCCTCCTGCTCGTGTATGCCAACAGGGATACCACGACCGTTATCCTCAACGGTAATCGAGTTATCCTCGTTGATGGTTACCTTAATGTCGGTACAATAGCCTGCCAACGCCTCGTCGATGGAGTTGTCCACCACCTCATAAACCAAGTGGTGCAGACCCCTCTCGCCAATATCTCCAATGTACATTGCAGGACGTTTGCGAACTGCTTCAAGACCTTCCAACACCTGAATACTTGATGCGGAATACTCCTCCTGTGCTACTTTTTTCTCTTCGATGTTCTCCATTGTTTGTTTTTGTATTATTCTTTTGTTCTACGTTTCTTCCTTTTTTCTTTCCGTGCAGGACACTATTTCATCCCACACAACACCCCCTATTTCAGGAGCGCACTGATGTCTATCTCCTCCACACGCCCCTTTGCAAAGCGGAATGTACGCGAGGGATACTGTTCGATGTTGGCGATATTGTGCGTCGACATCACAATCGAGCAGCCGCTCTCCACAATCCTACGGAACAGAGTCATAATCTCGTCCGCCGCCCTGGGGTCCAAGTTACCCGTAGGTTCGTCGGCAAGTATAATCTTCGGTCCATTAACCAACGCCCTTGCAATCACAAGCCTCTGCTGCTCGCCACCGGAGAGTTCAAAGGGCATTTTGTACTCCTTGTTACGAAGGCCCACAACACCCAGCACCTCCTCAATTCGTGTAGCAATCTCGCCCTCGTTCTTCCAACCCGTGGCACGCATCACAAAGCGCAGGTTATCATAGACATTACGGTCGGTGAGAAGTTGGTAATCTTGAAACACAATGCCAATCTTACGGCGCAGTTTATAGACATCCCTACGGCGCAACTTACGCAGGTCGAAGCCTGCAATCACTCCCTCGCCCTCCAACAGCGGGAGCTCGGCATAGAGGGTTTTCAGCAGCGAACTTTTGCCACTACCGACACGGCCGATGAAATAGACCATTTCGCCCTCGCCGATGGTAACATTCACACCCGACAACACCTGCTGTGCATCTCTCCACGAGAGCCTGCCGGCATCATCATCGGGCTGATAAACAACCACATCTTTGAGTTCTATCACATTCTCTTTGGCCATAGGGCGAAAATCTGTTTGTTAAAAACAAACAAAGGTACAAAGAAAAATTGAAAATTGAAAACGGAGAATTGAGATTTTATAAAAAACAGCCACTTTTTTTCACCCTCAAATAGGCATTTTACCACCCATTTACACAATTTTCAATTTTCAATTTTC
>JAGBGK010000069.1 GCA_017936005.1 Tidjanibacter sp. | reverse complement strand
TTTTCAATTTTCAATTTTCAATTTTGCATTACTGCTTTGCTTCTTGCCATAACTCTTCCATCTCGTTGAGTGTCATATCGCCCAACGAGCGTCCCATCTCGGCAGCCCTCTTTTCGATGTGCTGGAAACGAGTGATGAATTTCTTGTTTGTGCGCTCCAATGCGTTCTCGGGGTCCACACCATAGAGCCTTGAAGCATTGATGAGTGCAAAGAATAGGTCGCCAATCTCGCTTTCGAGGGCATCCATATTGCCACTCTTTACTTCGGCCTCCACCTCGCAAATCTCCTCGCGCACCTTGTCCCACACATCCTCCTTCTGCTCCCAATCGAAACCAGCCGAGGCAGCCTTCTGACCGATGCGATAGCCCTTGACCATTGCGGGCAACGAACGAGGAACACCCGAGAGTACTCCACCTGCGGCTTTGCGCTCCTTCTTGGCTTTCTCTTTGAGTTTGAGCATTTCCCAATTGTGGATTACCTCCTCTGGGTTGTCGGCCTGCACTTCGCCATAGACGTGGGGGTGGCGGTAGATGAGCTTGTCGCAGAGGTAGTTGCACACGTCGGCAAAGTCGAAACGTCCTTGTTCTTCGCCCATCTTGGAGTAGAAAACAATGTGTAGAAGCACATCGCCCAACTCCTCACGGATGCCGTCGAAGTTGTCGTCGGTGATGGCATCCACAAGTTCAAAACACTCCTCTATGGTGTTGTTGCGCAGCGAATGGAAAGTCTGTTCTCTGTCCCAGGGACACTTCTCGCGCAGAGTGTCCATCACCTCCAACAATCGTGCTGCGGCTTCGAGTTTTTTCTCGTACATATCTTTTCTTTAATAAACAATTCGTGTGTGCAAAGATACTCTTTTCGACAAAAAAAGTGTATATTTGTGAGAAATATTATTCTACCCACAGAACTATGACACTCAAACGAATCATCTTGCTATTCCTGTCGCTGGTTGCTGTCTGCGGACTTTCGGCGCAGGAGGAGCCTTCCATACGTCCGGGCGACACGCGCTTGGACGACTACCTTCCACTGCTCCACGGACGTAGGGTGGGGGTGCTGACTAACCACACAGGGGTGGTGGACGGACGACACATTGTCGATACACTCATCGCTAGCGGTGTGAACATTACGGCTATCTTCGCTCCCGAACACGGTTTTCGAGGTACCTATGGTGCGGGCGAGAAAGTGGCCTCGTCAAGGGATGCCTACACGGGCGTGGAAATCATCTCGCTCTATGGCAAAAACCGTACTCCGAGGGCTAACGATATTTTCAAGACCGATATCATTGTGGTTGATATTCAAGATGTCGGCTTGCGATATTATACATACCTCTCGACACTCTATCTGATGATGCAGGTGTGTGCCGAGGTGGGAGTGCCGATGATGATTCTCGATAGGCCCAACCCCAACGGTATGTATGTGGATGGTCCCATTTTGGATATGGCCTATCGCTCGTTTGTGGGTATGCTACCTATCCCCATTGTCCACGGTATGACACTCGGTGAGTTGGCCCGTATGATCAATGGCGAGGGGTGGCTCGAAGGTGGCGTTAAGTGTCAACTGACGGTGGTACCTTGTGAGGGCTACCGCCGTTCGATGCGCTACGAAGTTCCCATTGCGCCTTCTCCCAATCTACCCAATGCACAGGCCATTGCACTCTATCCTTCGTTGTGCTACTTTGAGGCAACACCCGTAAGTATTGGGCGTGGTACCGACTTTCCGTTCCAAGTGGTGGGACACCCGCAGATGGAGGGCGAGTTGGAGTTTACCCCCACAGCCAGACAAGGTGCCCGACGACCTCTGCAAGAGGGTGTTTTATGTAAGGGCCACGACCTGCGTGAAGTCCCCATCGACTCGTTGCTGACGGGGAAGATAGACCTCAGCTATCTGGTGGATGCCTACAATGCTCTCTCCCTCGGTAACGACTTCTTTGTGAGCGACTTTTTCGAGAAACTTGTGGGCGTGGGCTATGTGAGGGAGATGATTCTTGCAGGCTACACAGCCGACCATATCGAGGCCTCATGGGTGGATGATGTGGCAGCCTTTTTGGAACAACGCAAACCCTACCTTATATACGAGGATTAATTTTTGTTTCGTATGAAATTCAGATGTTTACTTGTGGCCACACTCTTTGCGGTGTGTGGCGTGTGGGTGGCCGATGCATCCAAACCATCGTTGGATGTCATTCCTCTGCCTCGTTCGGTGGAACAAACCGAGGGTCAATTTTTCCGCTTTGATGATAACACCACGGTCTATTGCTCCGTACCACAACTGCGCCGCTACTTGGGCGACTACCTCCCCACCTACTCGTGGCGTTCGCTGCGTAGTCGTGTGGAGGTGCGTATCAACCCCTCGTTGGGGGTGCCAAAGGAGGGATATGTGTTGAGTGTAACACCCGAACGTGTTGTGGTGGAGGGTGCCGACTATGCGGGCACCTTCTATGGTGTGCAGACACTCCTCCAAATGTTTCCCGCGGAGGTCTATGAGGGCGGTTTCCGCTCGCCTTGCTCCATACCCTGTGTGAAAATCACCGATTGGCCGGAGTATCCCTACCGAGGCCAACACCTTGATGTGGCTCGTACGTTTGTACCCATCGAGGGTGTTAAGGAGTTTGTGGACCACCTCTCACGCTACAAAATCAACCGACTACACCTACACCTCACCGATGACCAGGGATGGAGGGTGGAGATTAAGTCCCACCCAGAGCTCACCTCTATTGGTGCGTGGAGGGGTGGCGATAGCCCCATCTGGGCGGTATATGGTAGCTTTGAGGAGAAATATGGAGGTTTTTACACCCAGGCCGAACTGCGCGATTTGGTTGCCTATGCAGCCGAGAGGGCCGTTACTGTTATTCCCGAAATAGACCTGCCGGGCCACAGCCTTGCGGTGGGTAAGGTATATCCCGAGGTGCTGTGCCCCGTGGAGAGGGATAATACGGCTGCTGCTGGCTACGATAGGCGCAATGTGTGGTGTGTGTCGAGGGAAGAGAATTATGCTCTGCTGGATGATATTTTCCGTGAGTTGGCCGATGTTTTCCCCTCCGAGTGGGTGCACATCGGGGGTGACGAGGTTAATATGCGTCAATGGAAGGAGTGCCCACACTGCTCGGCACTCTACAACCAAAAGGGCTTTACCTCCTATGCCCAACTCGAAGCCCACTTTCTTAATCGTGTGGTGGAGATTGTTGGTCGCTATGGTAAACTCCCCGTGGTGTGGAACGAGGCCATCAATGGTGGCAACCTCACAAAGGATGCGCTTGTGTGTGGCTGGGATGGCATCAAACCCTGCCACAAGGCAACCGCCGAGGGCTACCGCACTGTGATTATGACGGCTCAATGGTTCTACTTCGATATGCGCCAGTCGGCCCACGAGTGGGGACATAATTGGGCGGGGATTGTAACTGCCGAAAAATGCTATTCCATAGACCTGATAGAACAGGGTTTCTCGGAGGCTCAAATGGCTGTGGTTGAAGGTTTTGAGGGCGCTTTTTGGAGCGAGATACACTTGGCCGCCAAGCCACACTTTGAGAACTATGTGGAGTATATGACCTTTCCCCGTGTGTGTGCTGTGGCCGAGGTGGGGTGGACTCCGCAGGATAGGCGTGAGTGGAGCGACTTTTCGGTGCGCCTTGTGGCTCACGGTGAGCGTATGGAAGCAATGGGTATCAGCTACCGACGCGAGGCTCCACAGCCGCCCCAAGGACGACAGATTACCCCTAAAATGACCGTAACAACTTCGCTGCCTATGAGTAAGTCCGAAGCACTCGGTAAACTTTCGGCCTATGCCAACGATTGGGGCTACACCTCCAAACGCACCTGTAAGAATGGCGATTGGGTGCTCTATGAGTTTGCCGATGCTATTGATGATGTTGAGGTGGAACTTACAACCGGCTATCGCCACGTTGTGAGAGGAATGTTCCCGACGGGAGTGGTTGAGGTGAGTGCCAATGGCATAGACTTCCGCCACATTGCCGATTTGTATAATGGCTCGGCAACCATACATATCACTCGCCCGGTGAAGGCTATTCGCCTGCGTAGCACTGCCACGGGTAATGGCGATTCGTTTGTGTTCCTGCAACACCCCCTCATTCGGAGAGAAAAGAACAATTAGAAAATATAGTGATTAGTAAATAGTGAAGGGCAATTCGCCCTCTTGCTCAATAATTTTCCATTTTCAATTTTATACTTACTTTTGTAGGTTATTTGCGCCACTATGTGGCGAGTGAAATAGGAAACGTAAGAAAACTAAAAAATATTCAACTATGAACATTTCGTATAATTGGCTCAAAAACTATCTGAAAAGCGATATTACTGCTGAGGAGGCTTCGGTGATTTTGACCGACATCGGTCTTGAAATCGAGGACTTCGAGAAAATCGAGGCCGTAAAGGGCGGACTCAAAGGCGTTGTGGTTGGCGAGGTACTCACTTGTGAGGACCACCCCGATTCCGACCACCTCCACATCACCACCGTTGACGTGGGCGCAGAGGAGCCTCTGAATATTGTTTGTGGTGCTGCCAACTGCCGTAAGGGTTTGAAGGTTATGTGTGCCACCGTGGGTGCAGAGTTGTACCCAACGGGTAGCGACGAGGTGTTCAAAATCAAACGTAGCAAGATTCGTGGCGTGGAGTCGCTCGGTATGCTTTGCGCCGAGGATGAACTCGGTATCGGCACAGGCCACGAGGGTATTATGGAACTTGCCGATGATGCTGTTCCCGGCACCCCCGCAATGGACTATCTCGGTTTGGTTGACGACTACCGCTTGGGTATCGGCCTTACCCCCAACCGCATTGATGCCGCTTCTCACTACGGCGTGGCAAGGGATTTGGCTGCCTACTTGCGCTCGCATGGCCGTACCGCCACTCTTCACCTCCCCAGCGTGGAGGCTTTCAAGGTGGATAATACTTCGAGGGCTACCGCAGTGAGGGTTGAGAACCACGAGGCTGCTCCAAGGTATGCTGGCGTGAACATCTCGGGCGTTAAGATTGCCCCCTCGCCACAGTGGTTGCAGAATGCTCTGAGGGCTATTGGTATCAACCCCAAGAACAATGTGGTGGATGTTACCAACTATGTGCTCCACGAACTCTGCCAGCCCCTCCACTCCTTCGATGCCGATAAGATTGAGGGTAATCAGGTGGTTGTACGCACTTGTCCCGAGGGCACCAAATTCCGTACCCTTGATGGTGTAGAGCGTACTCTTTCGGAGGCCGACTTGATGATTTGCGATGGTGAGAAACCTATGTGTATCGCAGGTGTCTTTGGTGGCGAGCACTCGGGCGTGAGCGAAACCACAACCAATGTCTTCCTCGAAAGTGCCTATTTCAACCCCGTGTGGGTGCGTAAGACTGCCAAGAGGCACGGACTTTCAACCGATGCATCGTTCCGCTTCGAGAGGGGAGTGGACCCCAATATCACCATCACCGCCCTCAAACGTGCAGCTTTGTTGATTAAGGAGTTGGCCGGTGGCGAGATAACCTCGGAGATTGTGGATATATATCCCGAGCCTGTTGCACCGTTCAAGATTGACATCACCTATGACTACATCAACTCGCTCATCGGTAAGGAAATTGGCGAGGAGAAGATAAGGGACATTATCCGCAGCCTCGAAATTGAGATTACTGCCGAGAGGGAGAATGGCGTGAGCGTTGAGGTACCTCCTTACAGGGTGGACGTTCAGAGGCCTGCCGACTTGGTGGAGGAGATTCTCCGTATCTATGGCTACAACAATGTGGAGATTCCCACCCACGTTAACTCCACTCTCTCCTATGAGCAGAAACCCAATCCCGACCGCCTGCGTAACCTTGTGAGCGATATGCTGTCGGCCGGTGGTTTTGCCGAGGTGATGAACAACTCGCTCTCGAAGAGTAGCTACTACGAGGGCTCGGAGTTGTTCCCTGCCGAGAACTGTGTGAAGATTATGAACCCCCTGAGTGCCGATTTGGGTGTTATGCGCCAGACTCTGTTGTATGGTCTTATGGAGGTTGTGAGCCTCAATGTGAACCACAAGGCACAGAGCATCAAAATCTATGAGTTCGGTAACACCTACCGCTATAATGCCGAGCGTAAGGAGGAGGGTGGCCTTGCTCCCTATTCGGAGGGTATGCACTTGGCAGTTGCCGTTGCAGGTGCCCACGCTACCCAATCGTGGAACACCAAGGCCGAGCAGACCGACTTCTTCCGCCTCAAAGCGGTGGCCGAGAAACTCTTGCGCCGTTTCGGTATGGACATCTACACCCTGCGTAGCGAGCCCCTCGCTAACGAGTGCTTCTCGGAGGGTTTGAGCCTCAAAGCTGGCAATAAGGAGCTGATTCAGATTGGCACCATCTCGCCCAAACTGCGCAAGAAGTTCGACCTGAAAGTGGGTGTTTACTATATGGATGTGGACTTTGATACCCTGGTGAAGTATAGCCGTAAACACAAGGTGACCGCCAAGGAGTTGGCTAAATTCCCTGCCGTTAAGAGGGATTTGGCACTGCTTGTAAACGAGAGCGTAACCTATGCCGAGTTGAGGCAGATTGCACTCTCGGCCGAGAAGAAACTGCTCAAAGATGTAACCCTCTTTGATGTATACACGGGCGACAAGTTGGAGGCAGGCAAGAAGTCCTATGCACTCGGCTTTGTGTTGCAGGACGAGAGCCGCACGCTGGATGATAAGACCATCGACAACACTATGGCCAAGCTGATTGATGCCTTTGCCAAGAAGGTCGGTGCAACCATTAGGTAAGCGGTCAGCAATCAGCGGTCAGCAATCAGCCCACCTCTCGGGTGTCAAAAAAGATACCCGAGAAGAAGGAGGGGGCGATGAAAACTAATGGCTGACGGCTAAAAGCTAACAGCCCCAATAAAAAAAACCACCGCAGAGTTGCGGTGGCTTTTTTAGTTGTCGGACGTGGCCGAACTATTTGGTCAGTGCGCCAATCTCGAAGAGAACCGCGTTGGTCTTCTTAACGGCAGCAACACTTGCCTCAAATTTAGCCTTCTCATCGGCAGTGAGTTGCAGCTCGATAATCTTCTCGATACCGTTCTTGCCGATAACAGCAGGAACACCGATGAACAAATCCTCTGCGCCATACTCACCCTCCAAGTAGCAGCTCGAAGAGATAACCCTCTTTTGGTCGCCCAAGATGCTCTCAACAACACTTGCTACGGCTGCACCGGGAGCATACCAAGCCGAAGTGCCGAGCAGTTTGGTGAGGGTAGCACCACCAACCATTGTGCTGGCAGCAACCTCCTCCAACTCCTCCTTGCTGAGGAACTGGCTTACGGGCACACCACGATAGCTTGCCTTCTCAACCAAAGGAATCATAGTGGTGTCACCGTGGCCACCGATAACCATACCGTCAACATCGCGGATGTCGGCACCCAGAGCCTTTGCCAAGTAGCAACGGAACCTCGACGAGTCGAGTGCGCCACCCATACCGATAACCCTGTTTTTGGGCAGACCGGTAGCCTTCAAGGTGAGGTATGTCATAGTGTCCATAGGGTTGGATACGATAACGAAGATAGCCTCGGGCGAGTATTCGAGAATGTTGTTAACCACCGATTTAACGATGTTGGCATTAACACCGATGAGCTCCTCACGGGTCATGCCGGGCTTGCGGGGAACACCCGAAGTGATAACTACAACGTCGCTGTTAGCGGTTGCAGCGTAGTCGTTGGTAACGCCTACGAGTTTGGTATCGAAGTCGAGCAGAGTCGAAGTCTGATACATATCCAAGATTTTACCCTCCGAGAGGTCGGGTTTGATGTCGATGAGGCAAATCTCGCTTGCTACTTTGCGGAAAGCCATAACATTTGCAGCAGTTGCGCCCACATTACCTGCGCCTACTACCGTAACTTTTGTTGCCATTTTCTGTGTAAAAGTTTTTGTGATTTATATGTTTGTTTTGTTCTCCTGCGCCAATTAGAGCATTGCAGCATAACCCTCAGCAGTGAGGAGGTCTTCGAGCTCGTCTGGGTTCTCCATACGGATTCTCACGAGCCAGCCACCCTCGTAGGGCTCTTTGTTGACCAATGCGGGGTCTGCATCCACCTCGGGGTTGAGTTCAAGAATCTCGCCACTCACGGGCAGGAATACATCGCTCACGGTTTTAACAGCCTCAATGGAGCCGAATACCTCGTGTGCGCCGATAGTCTCACCAACGGTGGGAACGTCAACGAATACGATGTCGCCAAGCTCGCCCTGTGCGAAGTCGGTGATACCAACCAAAGCCTCGCCACCTTCAATAACTTTAATCCACTCGTGGTCTTTCGAGTACCTCAATTCTGCGGGAATGTTCATTGTTGTAGTTATTTAGTTGTTATTAAGAAATTTTCGCCATAACATCCACAAAGGTACGTTTTATTTCTCGCCCTGCAAACTTTTCTGTTATTTTTTTAGCAGTGAGTAGAAAAATAGAGTCTACCCGACTTGCGGTTAGACAGGCTTTATTTTTAACTCACTGATTTTCAGTGTTAGTTTTTACGAAAATTACGAAATTCTACATAGGAGACTACATGAAGGTCGTAATTAAGCCAACTAACTACGAGCACAAAGGTAGACAAATCTTTTGAAA
>JAGBGK010000068.1 GCA_017936005.1 Tidjanibacter sp. | reverse complement strand
GACGGTTGACGGTCGACGGTTGACGGTTGACGGTTGACTACAATTCCGTCTCCCACTCATACTCCACACCCGAAGGGGTCACACGCACCTTCAAATACTCGGGGTCGGGCGAAGCATCCTTGATTGTTCCCACAACCGTATAGCGCACACCTCCATAGGTGAGATCCTCCCTATAATGGTCGTGGCCCTGCAACACCAGCGTAACATTGTTGCGACTCAATAGCTCGAAAAGCGCAAAACTCTCCTCAAAGGGCATATTGCCCGAGGTCGACTGCGTGTTGTCCGTATTGAAAAGATTTGTATGCTTGGAGATGATACAGTGGCGATAGCGGGTGCGATTGTTGGCCAAGAACTCACGCAACCACTTGGTCTGCTTGGCTCCGAGCGTACCCGTAGCCGAGTCGAGCACAATGAACAAATCACTGCCGCCATCAAACTTCACCTCCCACCAATAGACCGAAGGGCCAACGAGTTCGAGGTGTTCGGCCCAGCCATCGAAGAAGAGGTCGTGATTTCCCAACACGTTGAAAATTGGGTAGTTGTGGGTGTGCCTCTCGGCATCATACGCCACCGACTCCATATAGAGTGGGCGCATACCGATTCTATCTATCACATCGCCCAGCACGATACCAAACGAGGCCTTCGCATCGGTGCGTAGTGCATCATTAAAGCTGGTCATATTGCGGTGTGAGCCGTCGACGTGGGGGTCGGTGCAGACATAAAACATATACTCCTCCGAAGCCTCAATGGTGGCCACCGACTTGTTGCCCGTCTTGGCCAAGCTTTGCTCAAACCTCACGCCCACCAAATCGCTCGTGGGTACGAACATACCTTTAATATCATAGACATCGCAACCACAAAGGGCTACGGCAATGGCAGCAAGTGCTGCTAATCTCTTTACCACCTGTAACATAAGCCTGCTTTGAAGTTGAGTTGATAGAAATCAGACGACATATTGAACATACCGGCCGACTTGTAGTTCACCGCCAACGACACGCCCAGCGACTCGTTCACAGCCCACTCGCCCCTGACTATCCACGTTGGTTGGTACTGACGCTCCAACTCAAAGAGTTCGTGGTTGGTAAAGACAAGTTGTAGGTCGAACATCTCCGCATCGGGCAGGAAGTTGAAGCCCAGCTCGTAGAAGAAGTTGACCGGCTCGTCTATATATTCGCCACCCAAACCGAAGGTGCTGTAGTAGTAGCCGAGAGTGCAAAACATCACCCTACTCGACAGACCCGCACCAACGCCCGCAGCAAAAGTGTGGGAGGAGTCTTGGGAGGTGTAGTGCATCAGTGTACGAAGGTGGAGTGCACCCCAATCTGTCGGGTGGGTATACGACGGGCGCAACTCCACGGCCGTGCGTCCATAGGTAGCCCACTGCACACCGCCAAGAACATCCACATTGTCCGCAACCCCGAAGTTACCCTCCAACGACACAGCCGAGTAGGCTCCCAGAGCCACATTATATCCCCCTCGCACACCCAATGCTACCTCTCGCTGCTGCGCTCCGACTGTTCCCAGGGAGCAGAGTAAAGTGGCAAGTGTGAGGACTATTTTCGTTCCTATACGCATATTCGTTTCTCCCATATATATATAATTGAGGTATTACTTACACACCACAGCATCCACAAATGGGAGGTAGATGGTAGCCGACACGCCCAGCGAGTGGGCATAGCCACCGCCTGCCACCGAAGGTCGCCAAAAGCCTCCCACCTTCAAGAAGGGCGACACTTGGTAGCCACCCGACACTACTAATCCGAAGGAGCCTTTGCGTTGGGTAAAACTCTCCCCACCAAACCTATCAATATTAGGTAGTCCCTCCTGCTCGGCCGTGTGGTAGCGTAGCGACGAGCGGCCCACCGATAGGCCCGCACCTACATACCAACGCCCAATGTGGCGGTAGCAGAGCGCACCCACCGTGAAGGAGGATTGGGTCGCATAGGCCTCGCCCACCAGACTCGCAAAGGAGGTGGAGTAGCCATTGTCGGCATACATCAGCTCCGCAGCCACTCTCCATCCGTCCCTAATGAAATATCCACCCTCCAAGCCAATGCCCACCATACCAACTGACGAGAGGGCACCTCCGTAGGCCTTACCTGCGGGGTGAATAAGGCTTGTGGCGGGAACGATGGTAACGCCCACGCTCCACACACCCTCGGCAGTCATCGTGTTGTAGCGAGCCGCATCGCGGCGATTTTGGCCCTGCGCAGTCGTCAGCGACAGCAGAGCCACAAGGAGTGTTATGATTGTCCGTTTGGTCATCTGTTTCTAGTTTTCCACTAATTCAATTTTTCTTCTGAGGTACTATCTCAAAGGTCTTTCCCTCCTCGGCAAGGTAGGTTTCGGCAAACTCCGCACGACACTCGTCCAGCAGCACACTATCATCCTTATAGCGAGAGGAGAAGTGACCGATAACAAGCCTTTGGGCCCCACTCTCGCGAGCTGCCTTCACCGCTTGTAGGGTGGTTGCGTGGCCCCTCTGTTTGGCCTCCTTACGCATATTGTCGGCATAGGTGGCCTCGTGGTAGAGCAGGTCTACGCCCTTCACTAAACTCACCGCCTTGCCCGAATAGTTGGTATCGCTCAGGTAGGCGTAGCTGCGAGGTGGATAGGGCACATAGGTCAACTCGCCATTGGGCACCACCCTGCCATCGGCAAGGGTGACATCCTCGCCCCTCTTGGCTGCCGTAATCTGCGCCACACCAAGCCCCAGCTCCGCAATCTTCTCCTTGCGCACATTGAGTCCCGGAGTCTTCTCCCTAAACAGAAAACCCGCCGTGGGTACCCTATGGCGCAGCGGTAGACTCCACACCTCCATCACGTTGTTCTCATAGAGTAGTTCGTGCGCCGTGGTGTGCACCTCGTGCCACACAACCTCAAAGGGTAGCTCCGTGTCGAAATAGCGGAAGTGGTGTTCCATAATCTCGTCGAAAGGCCTCGGAGCAAAGACGTGCAGGGGCACCTTACGTCCCATAAGCCCCATACTCGAAATGAGCGGAAAGAGTCCGAAGACGTGGTCGCCGTGGAGGTGCGAAATGAAAACTGCATTGATTTTCATAGGGCTAACCCCCACCCTCAGGAGTCTATTTTGCGTACCCTCACCGCAATCCACAAGGTAGTGTTGTTCATAGAGATTAACGACCTGTGCGGAGTGGTGTTTGGTGAGCGATGGTTTTGCGCTCCCCGAGCCGAGTATGGTAACCTTGAATGTCATATCACAAAGTTACAATTAAAATTGAAAATGGAAAATTGACAAAATGAATTTTGTCTAAAATGCTCCCGCTCGGCAAAGTCTGCGAGCAGCCTCTGCTCTCGCTTACTCGCATTTGCGAAAATGGAAAATGGAAAATTGAAAATTACCTCCCCCACGCACGGGTAACAAAAACGTTACCCGTGAATTATAGAGGGGCAGAAAGAGCTGAAAGGGCAAGAAAGGGGAAAATAGAAAACTGCGCCAAAGGCGCACCATAATTAACCCACCATTGGTGGCTTTTAGTTGCTCTCGCTCGGCACAGGCGTTGCCTGTTTTGTGTAGATGTTAGGTATGCACACCTTTGAGCCTTTGGATGCAGTCAAGCACCCTCTGCTCTCGCTTACTCGCAACTTTTTCAATTTTCAATTTTCAATTT
>JAGBGK010000012.1 GCA_017936005.1 Tidjanibacter sp. | reverse complement strand
GTCTTTTCGTCTGCACCCGAAACCGACAACTCATAGTTTTGCAGGGGTGCGGTGCTGTTGAACACCTCGTTCATCCAATTGATGTTGGTCTGCGAGAGGAAGGCGTAGTCCTGACCATCGGTCATACCAATCTCCTTCTCGTAGCGGATACGCTCTTCGGTATTCATGAGGTCCCACTTGCCGGCATCGGCCTGCGAGATACCCAACTGCATACGGTATTCGATGCGTGGGCGGTCGGCAATACGGCCCCTCTTGGTGGTGATGACAATCACACCATTAGCAGCCCTCGCACCATAGATTGAGGTGGAGGATGCATCCTTCAATACCGACAAAGACTCGATGTCGGCAGGGTTGATGGTGTTGAAATCGCTGGCCGAGATGGGCACACCGTCCAGAATGTAGAGCGGAGCGGTGCCCGAGTTGATGGAGTTGGTGCCACGAATGGTCATCACTGCCGATGCGCTTGGCTCACCCGTATTGGATAACACGCTCAGACCTGCCACTTGACCTTGCAGAGCTTGGTCGAAGGCAGCCGTTGGGGTGTTTTCGATTTTCTCCGACTTCACAGTCGATACGGAGCCTGCCACTGTGCCTTTCTTACGCACACCATAGGCAATCACCACAACGTCCTCCAACACCTCGCCCTCGGTGTGCATTGTCACGTTGTTGATAGCCTCGGAGGCTCCTGTGGGGATAGTCCACACCACATCCTTGTAGCCCATATAGGAGTAGGTCAGGGTAGTGCCTGCCTCTGCCTCGATGGAGTATGAGCCGTCGATGTAGGTGGTGACTCCGCTAAATGTTTCGGTCAGCACGGTAACGCCGATGAGTGGTTCGCCACTCTCGCCGTCCACAACCGTACCGCTAACTTTCACTTTCTGCCCTTGCGCAAAGGAGCTGAAAGGAGCAAGTGCCAACAGCACTGCAAACAAAATATGGGTTATTGTTTTTTTCATAGCGCGCAAAAATACAACTATTTATTGGTTTTCTTGCAAGTGTTATACATATATTTATTAACAGGACAGTATTATCTCACGAAAAAATAACGTACATTTGCACTCCATTGTTTTTTCGACAAAATGAAAAAGATAACCACAACCCTGTTTTTAGTGCTTGCTTTGTCCCTCTCGTTGAGGGCACAAAGTGTTGATTGTAAGACCTATACCTACACCCACCGAGGCGATGTTGCGCTGCAAATGGATGTCTATAAAAATTCATCCGAGGTGCAGCCGTGTTTGGTTTATGTCTTTGGCGGAGCCTTTTTGGCCGGCTCGCGCAATAGCGAAGGACTTTCGGAGGTGTATGAATATTTTGCCCGTCGAGGGTGGACGGTGGTGGCTATCGACTATCGCTTGGGCCTTCGCCCGTTGCTCGAAGAGCCTAATGCGAAACGCTCTCTGTTGGATTTTCGTTCAATGTTGATGAATGCTGTTGATGTTGCCACGGAGGATTTGTTGGAGGCGACAGCCTTTCTTGTGAGCAATGCCGAGCAACTCCGCATCAACCCCGAGCAGATTGTAACGATGGGGTCCAGCGCAGGTGCCATCACGGTTTGTCAGGCCGAGTGGGCCATCTGTAATGGCCTGAGCGCACCTGCTGTGTTGCCTGCCGACTTCAACTATGCAGGCGTGATTTCAATGGCCGGAGCGGTGATGGGTAAGGGCCGTAAATTGCGCTGGGAGCGCACTCCGTGCCCGATTTTGCTCTGCCACGGTAACGCCGACAAGAATGTCCCCTATGGCCGCCAATCGCTCTTCGGAGTCTCCTTGTTTGGCTCGGAGGCCATTGCCAAATCGCTTGCAAAGCAGGGTGTGTCCTATTGGTTCCACGATGTGTGCTATCGTGGCCATAGTATTTCGTGGAGGCCGATGTGGGAACAGAGGGATATGATTGAGAGTTTTCTGGTGCGTGAAGCCCTCGGTAAGGAGCGCAAAACGGTACACCTGAGAGTGGAGGATCCCTCGCTACCAAAGGTTAAGACCAATTTCGGAATGATGACCTACATCAAATCCAACTTTGCGAAGCGAGATACCTCTGAGATAGAAATCATTATGGACTAATGTTTGTGTCTTGCGGGCCTCCCAATTTGGGAGGCTCGTTTGTTGTATGTATTTTCGTTTTTTGAATGCTTTTTTTCGTTTTTTGCATTGTATTATCATCTTGTGAGTCATATCTTTGTCGTGTGTGATAAATTATAGGAGAACCTATGTCTAAAAAACTACTATTGATGTTTCTTTTTGTGGGTGCAGTGGCATTCACCATAATAGCTTGCGGTGACAAAAAAAACGACATACCAGAATGGGAGTGGCCTTCACCAACGCCCACGCCCACACCAGAGCCTGATGACGATGTCGTTAAGCCCCGTTTTGTGTGGATTGATGCAGCGTCTAACTTCCACGACTACGCCAACGATAAGGCCAAGATAGAGAGCGATATGGCAAAGGTCGCTCAGGTGGGATTTACGGATATTGTGGTGGATGTTAGGCCGACGTGTGGCGATGTGCTTTTCCGTACCACCCACACCGAGCAGGTAACGAAACTTGCTTCGTGGGCAGGAGGTCAAGGCTATCATTGGGAGGAACGCACGGCCGAATGGGACTATCTGGATGCATTCATTGAGGCGGGCCACAAGGTGGGTCTTCGTGTGCACGCCGGCTTCAATACTATGGTAGCAGGCGTTAGTAACTCCCTGGGACAGTTGGGTATGGCCTTCCGTGATACCAAATATCGCAGTTGGGTAACGGTGCTCAATACCGCCAATGGTTTGGAGAGTGCAATGTACGCCTCTTCCGGTGCCAAGTTCCTCAATCCTGCCAATGATGAAGCAATGGAATTTTTGTGCGACCTGCTCAAAGATTTGGCTGCTTATGACAATCTCGACGGCATTGTGTTGGATCGCTGCCGCTACGACAATTTTATGAGTGACTTTTCGGATGTTACTCGCGCCAAATTTGAGAAACATCTCGGCAAGACTATCACTAATTGGCCTGCGGATGTGATGGCATCTGGAACTACAACATTGCCATCCAAGTTGAGTGATGTGCAGTATGAGTGGCTCGAATTTAGGGTCAAAACCATCCACGACTTCATGGAAAAAGCGAGTGCGGCAGTCAAGAGTGTTAATCCCAAAATCTCGTTTGGAGCCTATGTTGGTGGCTGGTACACAACCTATTACGAGGTGGGTGTGAATTGGGCAAGTCCTCGGTTTAGTGTTGTTAATGCCTATCCCAAGTGGGCAACAGCCGACTACAAAAACTATGGCTATGCCGACCACCTCGATTTGCTCATAATTGGTGCCTATGCAGGAGTTAATAATATATACGGCGACAACGAGTGGAGCGTGGAAGGATTTTGTAAACAGGCCTACAACAAGGTTATGCGAGAGTGTACTGTTGTTGGTGGTCCCGATGTTGGTAATGGCACAGGCTGGGAGAATGGCGGTAAGGATGCCGAAGTGGTGAAAAGCGTTGATGCTGCAATCAATGCCTGCGACGGATATTTCATCTTCGACCTCATTCACATCAAGAAATACGACTATTGGAATGCGCTCGAAAGGGGTATTGGTCAATATTTGCGAAGTGCACAGAAGTAGGAAAAATTTGTGCTATCGTGGCCACAGTATTGTGTGGCACCCTATGTAGAGATAGAAATCCTTATGGATATGTTAATCAAAACTGCCACCTCAACGGGTGGCAGTTTTGATTAATGTCTGTCGGTTGTAGGGCTGTAAAACGTTGTTTACAGCGTTCGAATTTTTAATTTCCCCTGTGCTGATATGGGAAAAGTCTTTGTCGGGCGGCCATACAAGCACCAATCATACCCGAACTCAACGGCATTGCCGACAGCATAATGTCGATATCTCGACTCATTAGTTTGAGCGAATATTTACGTATGGACGACTTGATGGGCGAAAGAAAACTCTCGCCGGCCATAGCTAATGTGCCGCCAATAATTACAGCTTCGGGGTTGAAAATGTTAATCATATTTGCCATCAGTCGGCCTAGCTCGGAGCCGGTCTGCTCGATGAGTTCGATGCATAGTGTGTCCTCTTGCAAATTGGCGGCATTGACAATGTCTGATACGGTGATTGCTTGGCCGTGATTTACAAGCTCCGAGAGAACGGAATTCTGTCCGTTGCGTATGCGTTCACAGAGTTTGCGATAGATTGCACTGCCCGATACCTCGGTCTCCAAACAGCCTTTTTTCCCACAGTGGCACATAATCTCGTTTTGGTAGACGTTGATGTGTCCGAACTCGCCCGAATAGCCGTGTTTGCCATAGTAGAGCTCGCCACCGATGATGATGCCCAGACCAAGACCCCAGCTGGCATTCACAAAGAGCGCATTTTTGTATCGGCGAGCATTTCCGCTTGCCAACTCTCCATAGGTCATTGCCCTTGTATCATTCTCAATCTGAACGGGATATCCAATCTTATCGGATATAATCTGGGCCAAAGGCTCGTCGTTCTCCTCAAAGTTGAAGACGGAATAGCTATATCCCGTTTCGGCATTCACTCGGCCCGAAATATTGACGTTGATGTTGACAATTTTTGTGGTGTCGATGTTGACCTTTGAGATAACCTTGCAGACGTGTTCACACACCTCGTCAAGCGAGGCGGGTGAGTTTTCAAAACGATAGGTGTCGATGGTTGTCTCGTGGATGATTTCTCCCACCAGATTCATTATTCCGATGTTGAGTGCAAAACGCCCGATATCAACTCCCACGAAGTAGCAGGAGGAGGGATTGACACCATAAACAATAGGTTTGCGACCTCGCTGTGACGCCACCTTCCCGTACTCAATAAAATAACCCTCAGCCATCAACTCTCCAATGTATTTTGTAATGGTCGGCACGCTGTAACCAAGAGCTTCGGCAAGCGAGGGAATCATATGATTACCTTCATAGATGCAGTAGCGTAGGATGGTTTGCTTGATGGTCTCGGCATCGTTGAGCGCTTTGGGGCGCAAGGAGTGTGTTTGGTTGTTCATTTTAGGAGGCTATGAATGTTGTTTGTTTAATGTGTGTTTGTTGCCCACAAAGTTATAAATTTATTTTATACATCCCAAATAGCTCGTTAAATTATAAAATGATTTAGAAATTGAATGTGGGTGTGTGATTTGCAAATTATTGTATAGTAGGTTATTGTGAAAGGTTTTGAGGGGCAATTAATAAAATAAATCAATTAGTGTTATTATTGTTGTTTTGTTAAATCATAATTTTTATTTTTGATGCGATAAAAAGTTGTGTAGGTCAATGGCCGAAATGTGATAATAAAACTATAAATAAAACCTGAATGTCTATGAAAAACTTTTCCAGAAGAGATTTTCTCAAAACAACCGCCGCCGTTGGTGCAGCAGCCTTGGTGCCTTCGGGCGTGGCTAAGGGTGCCGAGAGGGTGGAGGAGGCCTTGGGTGCCGACTACTCTCGTAGCGAGAGTGGACTGCTTGTTCCGAAGGGCAATGCACTGAAAATTACGGGTACCTTCCTCGATGAGATTTCCCACGACATACCCCACCAGAATTGGGGCGAGAAGGAGTGGGATGCCGACTTTGCCAATATGAAGGCCATTGGTATTGATACGGTGATTATGATTCGCTCCGGCTACCGCAAGTTTATTACCTATCCTTCAAAATATCTGTTGGGTAAGGGGTGCTATATGCCTTCCGTTGACCTTGTGGATATGTTCCTTCGCCTGGCTCGTAAGCACGGTATGAAGTTTTGGTTCGGTCTCTACGACTCGGGTAAGTATTGGGATACCGGCGATTTGAGTTGGGAGATTGAGGATAACAAATATGTTATCGACGAGGTTTGGGAGAAGTATGGCGAGAAATACAAAGATGTCTTTGGCGGTTGGTATATCTCCGGCGAGATTAGCCGCAAGACCAAAGGTGCCATTGGTGCTTTCCACGCGATGGGTAAGCAGTGTAAGGATGTTTCGGGCGGCCTGCCCACCTTCATTTCGCCTTGGATTGACGGCAAAAAAGCCATTATGGGTACCAACAATCTGACCAATGCTGATGCTGTTAGCGTGGCCGAGCACGAAAGGGAGTGGAACGAGATTTTTGATGGTATCCACGATGTTGTGGATGCGTGTGCATTCCAGGATGGCCACATCGACTATAACGAGTTGGATGCCTTCTTCTCGGTGAATAAAAAACTTGCAGACCGCTATGGTATGCAGTGCTGGACCAATGCTGAGACTTTCGATAGGGATATGCCCATCAGGTTCCTACCCATCAAGTTTGATAAACTGCGTATGAAACTCGAAGCAGCCCAAAGGGCGGGTTACGACAAGGCCATAACCTTTGAGTTTTCCCACTTCCTCTCGCCCCAATCTTCCTACCTCCAAGCGGGCCACCTCTATAACCGCTACAAGGAGTATTTCGACATTAAATAGAACGAGTGAGTGGTAATACAATTAAAAGGGAAAAGTAATGATAAAATCTGCAAGTAATAAAATGAATATGGGTTATGTCGTCTTTATGGCCATAGTTGCGGCCATAGGAGGCATTCTCTTTGGCTATGATACGGCCGTGATTTCGGGCACTACGGAGATGGTTAAAGGACAGTTTGCGCTGTCGGATATGAGGGAGGGCTGGTATGTTGGCTGCGCTCTGATTGGCTCCATTTGCGGTGTAGCGGTGGCTGGTGCTATGAGTGATAAACTTGGCCGTAAGCTCACAATGCTCATTTCGGCGGCCTTGTTCAGCATTTCGGCCATTGGATGTGCCGTGTGTGGTAACTTCGACCAACTTGTTGCCTATCGTATTATTGGTGGTGTAGGTATCGGCATCGTGTCTATCGTGTCGCCCATCTACATTTCGGAGGTGTCACCTGCGAAGGTGCGTGGCACCCTTGTGTCGCTCTATCAGTTGGCCGTAACGATTGGATTTTTGTTGGCCTACTTGGCCAATTGGGCTATTGATTCGGGTGTGAATCCGGAGTTGATGGGCGATTTATCCTTGTGGGAAAGGATGTTCAATTCGGAGGCTTGGAGGGGTATGTTGGGTAGTGAAACCCTGCCGGCTCTGCTCTTCTTTGTGATTATTTTCTTCATTCCGGAGAGCCCCAAGTGGCTTGTTGTAAACAAGAAACTCGACCGTGCGGCACAGGTGTATGGACGTATCTATCCCACCGAGGCTGATGCCAAAGCAGAGATTGCCACCACCGAGGAGTCGATGGGTGGTGAGAGTAAGGGCAGTTGGCGTGATATTCTCAAGCCCGGTATATTCAAGGCTGTGCTCATTGGTAGTGCTATTGCCATTTTGGGCCAATTTATGGGCGTGAATGCAGTGCTCTACTATGGCCCCAAGATTTTCTCTGAGGCAGGTTTTGATGACCCGATGTTCTCCACCGTGCTGGTGGGTGTGGTAAATATGGTAACAACCATTTTGGCTGTGTTTATCATCGATAAGGTGGGCCGTAAACAACTCATCTATTGGGGCGTGTCGGGTATGATTATCTGCCTTTTGGCCATTGCGACCTACTTCCAATGGGGTGCACAGTTGGGCCTCGGTAACGGCTTTATGCTCACCTTCTTCTTGCTGTATGTATTCTGCTGCGCAATTTCAATTTCGGCCATCGTGTTTGTGCTGTTGAGCGAGATGTACCCCAACAGCGTACGTGGCAGGGCAATGAGTATTGCAGGTTTTGCTCTCTGGATTGGTACCTACCTTATTGGCCAACTCACTCCTGTGTTGTTGGGTTGGAGCCAGTCGGGAACCTTCTTCCTCTTCGCCGCAATGTGCGTTCCTTATATGCTCATTATGTGGCGCCTTGTGCCCGAAACCACGGGTCGTTCGTTGGAAGAAATTGAGGCTTATTGGACCAAACAAAACAAGAAATAAACAGACACACGCACAATCATACATTTTTTTAGACTGATATGACAAACGAACAGAAACAATATTTGAGAGAGTGTGCAGACCTCTACCGCAAGGAGTTGGTGGAGGATGTGATGCCTTTCTGGATGAAGAATGGTGTGGATAGGAAGAATGGAGGTATCTATACCTGTGTGGATAGGGACGGAACTCTTATGGACACCACCAAATCGGTGTGGTTTCAAGGTCGCTGGGGTTGGACCGCAGCTGCTGCCTATAACCTTGTGGAGAAGAACGAGGAGTGGCTCCAAGCCTCCAAGAGTGCCATCGACTTCATTGAGAAACACTGTGTGGATGCCGATGGCCATATGTTCTTTACCGTAACGGCTGAGGGCGCGCCGGTGCAGAAACGTCGCTATGTGTTCTCGGAGAGCTTTGCCGCTATTGCTATGGCCGAGTATGCAAAAGCAACGGGTAGCGTGGAGTATGCACAGAAGGCTTTGGAGGTGTTCAGGGCGATGAAACGTATGCTCTCCACCCCCGGCTTCCTCGAACCCAAAACCACCGTGCAGGGTAGGGGACACTCCATTACGATGATATTGATTAACGTGGCGGCAGTGTTGAAGGAGGTTATTGATGCTCCCGAGTTGGACGAGCAGATTGACTCCTCCATCAACGACATAGAGCGTTACTTGATGAATGAGGAGTATAAGACAGTGTTGGAGATGGTTGGCCCAGAGGGTGAACTGATTGATACCTGTGCAGGTCGTACCATCAACCCTGGTCACTGCATCGAAACGGCTTGGTTTATCCTTGCCGAGGCCAAACGTAGGGGTTGGGATGAAAGACTCACTCGCATCGGTCTGACGATTTTTGATTGGGCCTGGGAGTGGGGCTGGGACAACGAGTATGGCGGCATTATCAACTTCCGCGATTGTAAGGGTTTCCCCCCACAGGACTACTCGCAGGATATGAAGTTCTGGTGGCCACAGTGTGAGGCCATCATCGGAGCCTTGTATTGCTATGAGGCCACGGGTGATGAAAAATACCTTGCCCTCCACCGCAAGGCTCACGAGTGGGCCTATGCACATTTGAAGGACCACGAGATGGGCGAGTGGTATGGCTATCTCCACAGGGACGGTAGCGTGGCACAGCCCGCCAAGGGTAATATCTTCAAGGGCCCCTTCCACGTTCCTCGTATGCTGATGATGGCTGCCGGGTTGGCCGAAGAGATTGCAAAGTAATAGACAAACAATAGAAATACTAAATTAAATTAACCGCAAAAACAAAGTTATGTGTAATTCGACAAGTACATTTTTAAGGAAAGGCTTGTTGCTGTTGACGCTACTGCTCTGTTCAACTGGTGTGTTTGCCCAATTGAAGGTGAGCGGTACGGTCAAAGACGATAGTGGCGAGCCTATTGTAGGCGTTACCGTTGTGGTTGAGAATACCACCATTGGTACCTCCACTGACATCAATGGCTACTACACCCTCTCGGTGCCCAAAACAATGAAGGGCGATGAGGTGGTGTTGTTCTACTCCTACCTCGGTATGGACGACCACAGAGAGCCTATGGCTGGTCGTAGCAAGATTGATGTTGTCATGAAGGCCGGTGCCGATGTTATTGACGATGTTGTGGTTGTGGGCTATGGCGCACAGCGTAAGTCGAGTATGACGGCATCGATTTCGGCCATTGATGGCGACGAACTTGCAAAGGCACCTTCGACCAATGTGTCGAGCCTTCTGGGTGGTCGTGTTGCAGGTATCGCTTCGGTGCAGGAGTCTGGTGAGCCTGGTATGGATGGTGCTTCGCTGACGGTGCGTGGTTCCTACTATGGCGTAACCTACATCGTGGATGGTGTGCCTCGTAAGATTGACGACGTGAACCCCAATGATATTGCAAGTATCTCGGTGTTGAAAGATGCTGCGGCAGCTTCGGTGTATGGTTTGAATAGTGCCGGTGGTGTGATTATCGTAACCACCAAGAGCGGTCAGGAGGGTAAGAACCAACTCAACTATACAGGCTCGGTTGGTATCTCCCAGAACGCCAACTATCCCAAATTCCTCAATGCCGAGCAGTTTGCTACCTACTATAATATGGCGTGCGAGATGGACGGCTATCCCACCTTGTTTACCAAAGCACAGGTGGAGTTGATGAAGAATGGCGATGACTCGGACGGTTGGGCCGATACCGATTGGGTTGGCGAGGTGTTTGGCACGGGTGTCAACTACAAACACAATGTTACCGCACAAGGCGGAACGGATAAACTTCGCTACTTTACCTCCATTGGCTACCTCAACCAGCAGGGTAACATATCTTCGTTTACCTATGAGAAATATAATCTTCGTAGTAATGTAACCTCGCAGATTACCAAAGACCTTAAACTGTCGCTCAACTTGGCCGCAGGTATGGACAATAAGAGCAACCCAGGCTTTGCTGCGGGTGATGTGGCAGGTGATGGTTGGATGAGTATCGCTCGCCAGACTATCGCAATGCACCCCTATCTGCCCAAAACTTGGCAGGGACTCCCCACTGCGATTGCGCACAACGTGAACTATGTGTCGCCCATCGCAGCCATCGAACAGTCGGGCTACAACCGCAACCGCGGCTATGAGGTACAGACCAACCTCGAATTGGAGTATAAGGTACCCTTCGTTAAGGGCCTCACTGCAAGGGTGATGGGCTCGTTTGACCACGGCTACTCGCTGAGTAAGATTTTGGCAACTCCCTACTATGTGATGTTGGCAACCGTGCCTACCGATGGTACAACCGATATGATTTACAAAGAGATGGTTGATGTGAGGGGTAATACCTATAACACCCTCGGAGAGGGCGTTTATAGTGCCACCTCGCTGCTGGGTAATGCACAACTGCAATATGTCACCACCATCGCCGAGGATCACAATATTGATGCTATGGTTGTGGGCGAGATGAGGCAGTATGACTACCGACAGATAGCCTCCTATGGTAAAGACCTTCCCTTTGTGGAACTTCCCGAGTTGGGTTTTGCAACCCCCGACGACAGCCCCATCGGTGGTGCGAGTGGTTTGACTCGCCAGATGGGTTTTGTGGGCCGCTTGCGCTACGACTACGCAGGTAAATACCTCCTTGAACTTTCGGGCCGTTACGATGGTAGCTACAAGTTCACCGGTAACGTGGACGGCAAACGTTGGGGTTTCTTCCCCGCAGCCTCTATGGGTTGGCGTGTGAGCGAAGAGGAGTGGATGGAAGATAGCAAAGATTGGCTCACCAACCTCAAACTGAGGGCTTCGGTGGGTGAGGTAGGTGTGGATAATGTATCGGCCTACTCCTATCTGAATACCTATTCGCAGGGCACTCCCGTCTATTTGGCCGGCAACCGCTACAATACTATGGGCATCGACGGTGTGGCTAACTTGAACCTCACTTGGGCTCGTACTCGCTCCTACAACATCGGTTTTGATGCTTCGATGTGGGGCGGCTTGTTGGGAGTTGAGTTTGACGTGTTCTACACCCACACCTACGATATGCTGACCTATATGGGCGGCTCCTATCCTCCTTCGATGGGTGGATACTACCCCTCGATTGAGAACTTTGGCGAGCAGGATAGTAGAGGTGTCGAGGTGGTGCTCACTCACCACAACACTATTGGTAGTGGTGCCAATGCAATGTGGGTGAATACTGCCCTGAACGTAACCTATGCCAAGGGCCGCTGGATTAAATATACCGACAAACCCAACATCCCCGACTACCAATGCTATGCAGGTCAGGAGTTGGGCGCAATGTTGGGATGGATTGCCGATGGCCTCTACCAGAGCGAGGAGGAGATTGATAACTCCCCCTGGCCTTGGGAACAGCGCCCGAGGGTTGGTGATATCAAATATGTTGACCTCTCGGGTAACGGTATTATCGACTACGAGGACAAGGCTTTCTCGGGCCGTAGCAATAGGCCCAAATTTACCGCAGGTTTGAACCTCTCGATGGGTTGGAGAAACTTTGATATGTCGGCCTTGATTATTGGCGCAGCTATGTTTGATATTTCGCTGACGGGTACATATAGTAATGGTATGGACGACAACACCATCTTTACCGAGACATTCAAGGAAGGTGGCAACTCGCCTGTCTATTTGATTGAGGGAGCTTGGAGGCCCGACAATAAAAATGCAGAATATCCTCGTCTGACAATGAACGCTCCGACCAACAACAACGGTTTGGCTTCGACCTTCTGGTTTAGGGACGGTAAGTACCTCCGCCTCAAATCGCTCCAATTGGGCTACACCGTTCCTGTGAACGTGTGCAAGAAGGTAGGTTTGGACAACCTTAGGGTGTATGTAGAGGGCGCAAACCTCTTTACCCTTAGCGGTCTGCCCGAGGGTATCGACCCAGAGTCGCCCGGTGTGAACAACGGATACTATCCCCAGCAGAGGACCTTTATGGGCGGTGTTTCGATTACCTTCTAAACGAAAAGTCTAACCGCAAAAAATAAGAACAAAAGATATGAAACAGATATTTTTGAAACTGACACTCATTCTGGCGGGGGCTTTTTGTTTGACCTCCTGCTCGGATTTTCTGGACACCGACCCAACGGATAGGGTGTCCGACAAGTTGATTTGGAGCAAGGCTGAGTATGCCGAACTCAACATCAACAGTTTCGACCACATAATCGATGCTCTCGGTCAGTTCGATACCGCACAGACGGCAGTGGGCCTCTCGGAGGGTATGACCGATGTGCTCAAATATGGTAGCGATAAACAGAACGTACATATGTGGTTCGCCAATGAGCTCTCCTATGGTAACGTAGCAGCCAGCACGGCGTCCTATTATCTTGGTAATTGGGGCTGGTGCTATGGTAAACTCGCATCGCTCAATCAGGCACTCAGTAGCCTACACGAGTATAAGTCTAATTTCTCGGAAGCCGACTTTGTTCGTTTGTCGGCAGAGGTGAGATTCTTCCGTGGCTTTGTCTACTTTGAGTTGATGAAACGCTACAAGGAGGTTATTATCTACGACTACAATATGCAGGAGATTGCCGCCAACAAGGCCCTCTCGACCGAGAAGGCTGGTTGGGACTTTGTGGAGGATGACCTCGACTTTGCTGCCAACAACCTGCCAGAGGCGAGTGCAACGGGCCGCTTGACCAAGTGGGCTGCGCTGGCTCTCCAATCGAGGGCTATGCTCTATGCCGAGCGCTGGGATAAGGCCGCCAAGGCTGCCAAGACAGTTATTGACGAGGGTGGCTTTGAACTGACAGATAAATATGCCGATGCGTGGTCGAAGACCAAAGCACAGGGTAACACCGAATCCATCTTGGAGTATGAGTACAACAAGGAGGGTGTAACCCACAACTTCGACGATAACTTCACTCCCGGTGGCGACCCCGGCCGTGTGTTGGGCGCGCTTGGTAACCCCACTCAGGAGATGGTTGAGAGCTATGAGTTGGCCACCGGTGGCTATGCCGATTGGAGTAAGTGGCACACCACCGAGGGCACCACTGAAATCCCCCCCTATGAACTTTTGGAGCCTCGCTTTGCGGCGACCATACTCTATAATGGTTCCGACTGGAAGGGCCGTAAAATCGAGCCTTTTGAGGGTGGTGTTGATGGCTTTATGATGTGGCGCCAGAAGCCTACCAATGAGGGTAAAACCGTTACGGGCTATTTCCTTCGCAAACTCGTTGACGAGAGTCACGACCTGACTGCCTACTCGCGCAGTCTGCAACCTTGGATTGCCATTCGCTATGCCGAGGTACTCCTCAACTATGCAGAGGCTTCGGCCAAAGGCTCGGATGCCGATGGTGAGAAGAATGCCCGTGCTGCTCTTAATGAGGTACGTGCAAGGGTTGGTCTGCCTGCAATCAACAAGAGGGGCGACGAACTCATCAATGCTATCTATCGTGAGCGCAAGGTAGAACTTGCCTACGAGGGTCAATACTATTGGGATATGCGCCGTTGGAAGAGGGCTCACACCGAGTTCTCCAACTACCGTACCCACGGCCTCGCAGTGGAGCAGATGAGCGAAACCTCCTACAAATACACCTACATCGAGTGCGACGACCGAACTCGCTACTTTGAGGAGAGGCTCTACCGTGTGCCCCTGCCACAGGATGAGTTGGACGGCAACAAAGCGGTTACTCAATACAAAGAGTGGAAATAGACAGTGCTGTTGAATATGGATATTAAAACAAAACAACCTATGAAAAGATATAGTATTTTGGTGGCACTGTTGATGGCTGTTGGTGTCTATTCGTGCCAAGAGCCCGTGGATGTGCCTCCCACCACCGAGACAATCGGTATCACAAGCCTTACGGCCTATTTTGTGGATGAGCCGCTGTCGAAAGATCCGCTGGCAAAATTCTCTTTGGAAGTAACCTCGTTGGATGAGCCTCTTGTTATCCCCATTCCTTGGTTCTATCCCGAGGATAGTAATACAAGGATTGAGGATGTTGGCGACCTTACTCGTATGAGGGTGGTTGCTGCTATGGACTACAACTGCTTCCTCAATCCCGGCCTTGCTATGCTTGACCTCACAAAGGATAACCACTTCGAGTATACCGATGGCCGGGGTGAGGTGCACAATATCATCATCCGTGGTGAGGTGACCAAACTCTCTGGCAAGGATATTTTGGCCTTTGCGGTAAATTGTGGTGGCAAGCCTCTTATCAGTATCGTTGATAAGACAAAGAAGGAGATTGCGATTTCCTATTTCGATGGCGACGATATCACAGCTTGTGAGGTATCCTACACCCTTTCGCCCCACGCAACCGGCTCGTTTGACGGCAAGGCAACCATTGACCTCTCGAAGGAGAAAACCTTTACCATTACGGCCCACGATGGCTCCACCGAGGTGTACCAACTCGTTGTGAAGAACGAAACTCCCGTGAAGGTGAACTATGGTTATGCTCCTGGTAGCGAGACCGAACTTTGGAGGCTCGAAATAACAGGCATTGGTATTCCTTGTATTGCAGCTAACAATCAATCGCTCGCAGCTGTTGGTGGCCACGTTGTGGTTTGTCCCGGCAATGGCGATGCGCCCATTTTGCTCAATAAGGCCAATGGTAAGAAAGAGGGTACTATGAATTTGGGTAATGCCGTTCCCGGCTTTGTGAAGAACGATGATGCAGGCAATCTGCTGATTTGCTCTCACGGTGCAGGCTTGTTCCAGATTTGGCGCACCGATGACCCCACCAAGGCTCCCGAATTGTTCATCTCCTACGACAACCAGATGGGCTATCCTTTGGGTGGCCGTATGAGTGTTCAGGGCGACATTGATGGTGATGCTCTCGTGGTAGTGCTCTTTGAGGGTACCGATGTGGGTGGTTGTGTGAACACGATTGCTTGCTGGGAAATCAAGGATGGTGTCGTCGGCGAGCCCCAAATTGTTACACTGACCGGTTTCGTCGGCCCAAGTTGGTCACAGGGTACGTGGAAAGTGCCCGGCACGAGCTTCCCTGCCATTACAGCCATTGGTACAAGTGTATCGGACGGTTTCCTTATGTCTCTCTACGAGGAGAACAATGTTTACTACTTTGATGATACACAGACCGGCTCCATTGTGCTTACAACTCGTACAGATTGGGAAAACGTTACCAACGACTGCGCAATGGATATCAAGACCTTCAATAAGGCCCGCTATGGAATGTTGTTCAGCGTAGGCCACTGGCCTGCTTGGGGACAATACACCTACATCTACATCTATGATATGAGCGATATGAAGATCGTTAGCGGCTCTATTATTGACTCAACATCGTTGGTAATGCAGATTGAGATACCCACCTTCTATGTTCAGGGTGGTGGTACAGGTGGTGGCGTAAATGCTGTCGGTGATGCCATTTTGGTACCCTCGTCAGACGGATATTATATGCACCTCTACTACATCGACAACAACAATCTCGTGCTGGGTGCATATCAGGTGGATTGTATCGACAAGTCGGCTTCGGAGAAGTAAACACAAACGGCCAAAAGTTGACCTATGAAACAGAGAAGATTTTTATTGATGTTTATGCTCGTGGGCGTGGTCGCAATGGCGACCACCGCCTGCGGCGAACCGGATGATCCCTACGTACCCGAGTGGAACGATAAGTGGGACCCAGAGAATCCCAATCCCGACGAGCCAAACCCCGACGAGCCAAACCCCGACGAGCCAAACCCCGACGAGCCTACTCCCGAGCCGGAGAAACCAACGCTCAAACCCCGCTACATTTGGATTGACGCTGCGGCCAACTTCCACGACTACGCCAACGACAATGCCAAAATCGAAAGCGATATGGCCAAGGTGGCAGACACGGGCTTTACGGATATTGTGGTGGACATCAGGCCAACGATGGGCGATGTGCTCTACCGTACCACCCACACGGCACAAGTGGAGAAACTCGGCTCGTGGCGAGGTGGTGGTGGCTACCATTGGGAGAAACGCACGGCAACTTGGGACTATTTGGAGGCCTTCATTGAGGCAGGCCACAAAGCAGGCCTCAGGGTGCACGCAGGCTTTAATACGATGGTGGCAGGCAATGCCGGCTCCTATGGCTTGGAGGCACAGGGTATTGCCTATCGTGATAGCAACAAGCGCGATTGGGTTACGGTGCTCAACACTGCCGACGGCCTCCAAAATATGATGGACGTGAGCTCCTATGGCACCAAGTTCTTCAATCCTGCCCACCCCGAGGTTGTTGAATTTGTGTGTAACCTACTCAAAGATTTGGCTGCCTATGAGGAGTTGGATGGCATCATCCTCGACCGCTGTCGCTACGACGACTTGATGTGTGACTTCTCGGCCACCTCCCGAGAGCAGTTTGAAAAACACATTGGCAGGAACATTGTCAATTGGCCGAACGAGGTGATGGCACCGGGTAGTAAGGCCCTGCCGGCGATGTTGGGCTCCACCCAACTCAAATGGCTCGAATTCAGGGTCAAGACCATCCACGACTTCATTGTCAAGGCGAGGGAGGCTGTGAAGAGTGTCAATCCCGATATATCTTTCGGTGCCTACGTTGGTGGTTGGTACAGCACCTACTATGATGTGGGAGTGAACTGGGCAAGCCCCAAATACAACACCGCTGCCAACTACAAATGGGCCACCACAGACTACAAAAACTATGGCTTTGCAGACCACCTCGACGTGCTCCTTATTGGAGCCTATGCAAGCACATCGAGCATCTATGGCGGTGGAGAGTGGAGTGTGCAGGGCTTTTGCAAGTTGGCCCACAGCAAGGTGATGGGCGATTGTGTGGTAGTTGGCGGTCCCGATGTGGGTAATGGTACGGGGTGGACAAATGGAAATGTGCCCACCAAGGCTACCGAGAGTGTGGATGCTGCAATTAATGCCTGCGACGGCTACTTCCTCTTCGACCTCATTCATGTGAAGATGTACAACTATTGGAATGCTCTCAAACAGGGTATTAACCAGTATTTGCAAGAGGCACAAAAGTAAAGCAACAAGTTATGAGAAACTATATTTTAACAATAGCACTGCTACTTGTTACAGCTCTCTGCCATGCTCATCCTTCGGTAGTGCAGGGTAGGGTGTTTTGTGGAATTGAGGGTGGCGTAAAAGGAGTGGTTGTTACGGATGGCTACAACTTTACAACCACCTCCGCCGATGGCACCTACACATTGCCTCTTGACAGAAGGGCCAAACAGGTCTATATTACAACCCCGGAGGGCTACGTTACGGCTGTGAAAGGTAGTAGTCCACAGTTCTTTGTGGCAGTGGAGGAGAGTAGGGCCAAGGGCTACGATTTTGAATTGTGGCGCAACCCGAAGGATAACGGACACCACACGGTACTTGTTACGGCCGATGTGCAGATGACCTCGCTGGATGATGTGAAGGCCTATGGGGTTGTGTTGGACGATATGGTGCAGTTGGCCAAAGAGGTTAAGAACGATGTGTTCAGCCTTGATTGTGGCGACATTGTTGGCGACTCGCCGTGGCTCTACGAACCCTACCTCAAAGTGGCAGATAAGGCAGGTATCCCCACGTTTAGGGCCATTGGTAACCACGATATGAACTACTATGGCGACTGCCACGAAAGCTCCTATGTGGGCTTCGAGAAGACTTTTTCCCCCATTCGCTACTCCTTCAATAAGAAAGGGGTGCATTATGTGGTGCTCAACAACAACTTCTATGTTGGTAGGGACTATTTCTACATTGGCTACTACGACCAAGCGACCATTGATTGGTTGCGTGGCGACCTCCAATTTGTCCCCAAAGGCACTCTGTTGGTTATTGTACAACACATTCCGTTGCGTATGACTGCCGAGCAGAAAGCCTTTGAGTATAACTATGGCTATTTGGCTGATCAAACCACCAATGCTGCGGCATTGTTCCGACTTGTGGAGGGCTACAATACTCACGTTATTTCGGGGCATATGCACTTCAATCTCAATATCGAACACAAGGAGGGTGTCTTTGAACACAACACCGGTTCGGTGTGTGGTACTTGGTGGAAGGGGGATGTTTGTTTGGACGGCACCCCAAGGGGCTATGGAGTCTATGAGATTCAGGACGGCAAGATTAGTTGGTACTACAAATCGTCGGGCTTCCCCAAGGAGCATCAACTGCGCGCCTACAAGGCCGGCTCTCTCAAAGAGGAGCCAGAGGCCATCGTAGCCAATGTGTGGAACTGGGACAGCGAGTGGAGCGTGGAACTGTGGGAGAACGGCAAGAAGACCGCCTCTATGGAGCAGTTTACGGGCCACGATAGGGCTGCCTATGAACTCTGCTCCGACAAGAAAAAAGTTGTTTATGAGTGGATTGCACCTGTGCCCACGAGCCACCTATTCAAGGCAGTGCCTAAGAGTGCTGATGCCGAGGTGGAGATTAGGGTAGTGGACCGCTTTGGCAATACCTACACTGCACGACCCGAATAAGCGGGTGTGTGAAACAAAGGGGCTCGGAGGAGTTGGCCCTCGCCGAGCCCACAAGCTATTTTTAAACTACAAGAGAGATGAAACAGAGAGCCTATGCACTTGATGCGCTGCGTGGCTATGCCATAATTACAATGGTTCTGTCGGCCACAGTTGTGGCTGGAATACTCCCTTCGTGGATGTATCACGCACAGACCCCACCACCCACCCACGCATATGATATGGCCATTTCGGGCCTCACGTGGGTGGATCTTGTTTTCCCCTTCTTTCTTTTTTCTATGGGAGCAGCCTTCCCGTTCTCGTTGGGCAGCAGACTCAGTAGGGGAGTGACAAAGGTGAGGCTTGTGGGTGACACTGTGTTGAGGTGGTTGCAGTTGGCATTTTTTGCCATTTTCATCCAACACTTCTACCCCTATGTGCTATCTTCGCCACAAGATGCACGGAGTTGGGGCTTAGCATTGGTGGCCTTCGCGCTGCTGTTTCCGATGTTTATGCGATTCCAACGATTGCCCAAATGGGGCGCATTGGCTGTGAAGGTGGGTGCCTACGGAGTGGCTGTGGCTATGTTGCTCACCACATCATATGCTGGTGGACGCACCTTTGACCTCAATTTTAGCAATATCATCATCCTTATCCTCTCCAATGTGGCACTCTTTGGTGGCGTGCTCTACATCTTCACGGCCAAACGTGTGGGTGTGAGATTAGTTGTGGCAGGAGTTATTTGTGCTCTTGTGCTGGGAGCCGATGTGAGTGGCAGTTGGGCTCAGAAGATTATGAGCTATTCGCCTGTGTGGTGGCTGCTGCGTGTGGACTATGTGCGTTACTTGCTTATCCTCATTCCCGCTTCGGTGGCCGGTGAGTGGTTGTCAGATAGTATGAAGGTGGAGGCGAAGGATAGGCGCAATGGACGTAACGATATTCTCTCGGCTTTGGTTGCGGTGCTGGCCGTGGGCGAAATCGTTGGTATGCTATGGAGCATCAATAGTCACCAAATAGGAATGGCTTTTGCCATTGGTGCGGTAGGTTGTGTTGCAATGTGGATGTTGTTGCAACGAGTGGATACTGCCAAGAGTGTGTTGTGGCGTAAATTGCTGATACTTATGGTTGTGCTTATGTTGCTCGGACTCTGTTGCGAGCCTTTGCAGGGGGGAGTTAAGAAGGACCCTGCAACGGTGAGTTATCTGCTTTTGACCTCCTCGTTGGCCACCTCTGCACTGCTCTTTTTCAGCATCGTGTGCGACTATTTCAAGTGCCACAAGGCTACCGCTTTCTTGACCAAGTGTGGAGAGAACCCTATGGTTGCCTATGTTGCAGGCGATCTGGTTGTCTATCCTCTGCTTAACCTTACGGGAGGAGTGGCTCTGCTGTGGCCTCTGTATGCCTCTCCGTGGCTGGGCTTTTTGCACGGAGTGCTGCTCACAACTCTCTCTGTGCTGCTAACGATGCTTACGACAAAACTACGACTCTTTTGGCGAACCTGAAAAAAAAGATTGGAGAGTGCGAATATAATCGCATAATTTGACCTATATTTGCAAGAGTAAATTTACACACGCGCAAATCTAAATAAAATAATTATACGCTACGCTATGAAAAGTAAGACCACATTGCCGGTACACGGCGGACTTCGTGAGGGCGTAAATCCCTATGATATTGTACATCGCTACGAGAAAGTTCCAACAAAAGTCTATCCCACTGAGTCAGAGGCAGTAATGGCTATCGCCGATAGGATTGTGGCGGCCATTAAAAATTTCAGCCAGAGTCCTGTGGATGACTATGGAATGGATGAAAAAACATTTGTGTTGGGACTTACAACCGGACGTACCCCAGTTGGTCTCTATCGCGAACTTGCTGCAAGGTGCGCTCGTGGAGAGGTTAGTTTCAAGCGAGTGTCGGTCTACTCCATTGACGAGTTCTATCCCATTACAGCCCAAGAGCATCAGAGTCGCAACTATCGTATCCACGAAGAGTTTATTAACCACGTGGATATCAAACCCGAAAATGTCCACCTCATTGATAGCCACATCTCGAAGGATGAGATCAGTGCCTACTGTGCCGAGTATGACAAACTTGCAAGCGGAATAGATCTGCTGGTTATCGGTATGGGTGAGCAGGGCCAGATTGGTTTCAATGATACAGGTGTGAGTGCCAAGAGTCGCACCCGCTTGGTGCAGTTGAGCCACCGTGCCATCACCACCCAGTGGAGTCTTTTCCACGGCGAGGGCAAAGTGCCAAGTATGGCCATCACTATGGGTATCGGTACTGTTCTCAGCGCCAAGAGCATTATTGTGATGGCTTGGGGTGAGGATAAAGCACAGGTTGTCAGCGCAGTGGTTGAGGGCGAGCCTACTTCCTCCATTCCTGCGTCGCTGTTGCAGGAGCACCACGACATCACAGTTTATACGGATGATAATGCCGCGTCGCAACTCACTCGTGTGGCTACCCCTTGGTTGGTTGGTTCGTGCGATTGGACTCCCAAGTTTGTCCGCAAGGCGGTTGTGTGGCTGTGTGAGAAGGTGCATAAACCAATTCTTAAACTCACCAATGAGGACTATATCGAAAACTCGTTGGGCGAGCTTCTCGAACAGTGTGGCCCCTATGACAAAATCAATATTGACGTATTTAATGACTTGCAACATACCATCACGGGGTGGCCGGGAGGTAAGCCCAATGCCGACGACTCCACTCGTCCGGTGAGCTCCACTCCCTTCCCCAAGAGGGTTATTATCTTCTCACCTCACCCCGACGACGATGTGATTTCGATGGGCGGTACTTTCCATCGCCTTGTGAAACACGGCCACGATGTACACGTAGCCTACCAGACTTCGGGTAATGTTGCTGTGTATGACGACGTGGTGTTGCAGAATGTGGACACAGCAAGGGAACTTGGCTTTGGCGACCGCTACGACGAGGTGAAACATATTATCGCCAATAAGAAGAAAGACGAACCCGAACCTCGTGCGTTGCTTGATTTGAAGGGCGCAATTCGTAGGGCAGAGGCCCGTGCGGCTTGTCGTTCGCTTGGTTTGGATGACCGTACCAATGCTCATTTCCTCAACCTACCTTTCTATGAAACGGGTGGTATTAAGAAGGGTGAACTTGGCGAAAAAGATATTGAGATTATCGTTGAGTTGCTCGAAAAGATTCAGCCACATCAGGTGTATGTTGCGGGCGACTTGACAGACCCCCACGGCACCCACCGTGTGTGTACGGAGGCGGTGTTTGAGGCAATGGAGCGCACCAAAGACCAGCCCTGGAATAAGGAGTGCCACATTTGGCTCTATCGTGGTGCTTGGCAGGAGTGGAATCTCGGTATGGTAGATATGGCAGTGCCATTGAGTCCGGAGGAGATTGTGGCCAAACGCCACGCCATCTATCGCCACCTTTCGCAGAAGGATATTGTACCCTTCCCTGGTGCCGACAAGAGGGAGTTCTGGCAGAGGGCCGAGGATAGGACTCAGAATACGGCTCGTTTGTATGATGCTCTTGGTATGGCGGAGTATCAGGCTATTGAGGTGTTTGTTGAGAAAAACTGGTAGCAAAATGTGTTTTGCAGGGTGATTTCGGCGTTACGCTCGACTTCGAAATACTCAATTAGAAATAGGGAGTTATGGGAATTCTAAAACAAATCCAGAACTCCCTAATTTCCTTTAAGACCTAAAAAACAAGAAAAAACAATAATTATGAAAAAACTACTTCCTATTTTGGCGCTTGTGGCGCTGTGTAGTTGCTCGTGTGGGGCAGCAAAGGTTGGTGTGGCTAACTTTGATAACATCATTCCTCAGCCCAAGAGTTTGACCTATGTGGCCGATGCAGATGGATTTGCGTTGACCAAAGAGGCTGCTATTGCCTATGGCGAGGGCGTGGCCTTGCTCGATGCAGAGTTTTTGGCAGAGTATGTGGCACTCTCCACGGGCATTGAGTTGGGTGAGCCAAAGGTGGGCACCGAGGGTAGCATTGTGCTCTCCATCGATAGTACCATTGCTAACCCCGAGGGCTATCACTTGTGCGTATGCAACAAGGGAATTAAGATTGTCGGTGCAACTGCCGACGGCCTCTTCTATGGTATTCAGGCCTTGCGTAAGGCTCTGCCTGTGGGCGAGTTTGAGAAGGTAGAGATGCCTGCTGTAAAGGTGGAGGACTATCCCCAATTTGGCTACCGTGGCTTGCACCTCGATGTGTCGCGCCACTTCGACGGTGTGGAGTTCATTAAGAAATATATCGACATTATGGCCCTGCACAATATGAACACCTTCCATTGGCACCTTACCGATGACCAGGGCTGGCGTATTGAGATTAAGAAATATCCCAAACTCACCACCATTGCTACCACTCGCAAGGAGACGGTTATTGGTCGCAACTCCGGTGTGTGGGATGGCGTGCCCTATGGCGAGGGTTGTTTCTACACCCAGGACCAGATTCGTGAGGTTGTGGCCTACGCTGCCGAGCGACACATCAATATCATCCCCGAGATTGATATGCCTGGCCATATGGTTGCTGCGTTGGCTGCCTATCCGGAGTTGGGATGTACGGGTGGCCCCTACGACGTGTGGACCATTTGGGGTGTATCGAACGACTTGCTGTGTGTGGGTAACGATGCCACCGTTCAGTTTGCCAAGGATGTGCTGGAAGAGGTGGTGGAGCTGTTCCCCTACGAGTATGTACACATTGGTGGCGATGAGTGCCCCAAGGTTAAGTGGCACGATTGCCCCAAATGTCAAGCTCGCATCGATGCTTTGGGCTTGCGTAAGACCAAGGCTAAATCACCAGAGGAGGCCCTGCAAGGCTGGTTTATGAGGGAGATGGCCGACTTCTTGGGCGAGAAGGGTAAGACTGTTATCGGCTGGGACGAGATTCTCGATGGAGAGAACTTGGGTGAAAATATGGTTGTGATGTCGTGGCGTGGCGAGGCAGGTGGTATCAAGGCTGCCAAGAAGAGGGTGCGCTCGATTATGACCCCCAACAATCCACTCTACTTCGACTACTACCAGACTCGTGAGATTACCCGTGAGCCTTTTGCTATTGGCGGCTATAACCCCATTGAGAATGTCTATGCCTACAATCCGGTGGGTAACGTACCTGAGGAATATAGGGAGTACATTTTGGGCGTACAGGCCAACGTGTGGAGGGAGTATATCAAAACCTCCGACCACGTGGAGCATATGATTTTGCCACGTGTGGCTGCCTTGTGTGAGGTGCAGTGGGCAAGCCCCGAGCAGAAGGACTACGCTACTTTCTTGGAGCGACTCCAATCGATGATCGAACTCTATGAGCAGTTGGACTATAACTACGCACCATATATCTTGGACGTTAAGGTTGATGCTGTACCCGTGGAGGGTGAGAAGGCTTTTGAGGTTAGCTTTTCGACAATGGATAATGCCGAGGTGCGCTACACTACCAATGGTCGTAAGCCGACCCAAAGGTCTAAACTCTATGAAGGCCCCGTGAAGGTGAACAAGAGTACTAGCCTGCGTGCTGTTGCTGTGAGGGATGGCGTGTGTGGCGAGGAGATGGGCTACGATGTGGAGTTTAGCAAAACAACACTTTGCCCCACTGTGCTGACCTACAATCCCGCACCCCGCTATACCTATGAGGGTGCAAAGGTTCTCACCGATGGTCTTGTGGGTAATAGGAACTACCGCACGGGCCGCTGGCTGGGATTTCACGGTGCCGATTGCGTGGCGACCATCGATTTGGGTGAGGAGCAGAATGTGAGTAACCTTGCTTTCAATGTGTGCGTTAATAAGGACGATGGCTGCCTTGATGCCAGGGGTGTGCAGGTGGAGGTGAGTGCTGATGGCCAGGTGTGGACCACTGCTTTTGAGAAGTCTATTCCTGCGATGACCAAAGAGCAGGACCACGGAGTCTATGCTCACTCCTACGATTTTGAGCCTACCGCAGGCCGCTGGGTGAGGATTACGGTGCAGAGCGAGAAGAAGATCCCATCGTGGCACTCCTACGCTGCGGGTGGCCGAGGTTTCCTCTTTGTGGATGAATTGCAACTGCAATAACGTAGACGATTGACCACCGACCATCGAAAGGGATAATTGGGCGAAAACTCAATTATCCCTTTTCTTTTTTATTAAACGTCTGCACTTTCTCTGTGTGTTGTTATTTCTTAATCTATTTTATTAAACAGCCGCCTAATTATATGGTATAAAATAAAATGATTAATAAAAGTGTGTGCAGTGTGTATGTGGTTAAAGTATTGATATATAGGAGTGTTTTTGTTGTTTTGTAAAATTAAATAATAAATAAATGCTTTTTGAGTAAAAAAGTTTGTTTGTGTAATTTGTAAAATTTATTTTTGGGATGATTCTAATGGCTTTAATGGGCTAATTTGGGCCGATAGGCGTTGGAATTGGGATTTACAACCACAAAATGAAATGTAAAATTCTAAACAAACAAACTTATTAATTAACCTAAAATTCTTCAAAAAGTATGAAAAAGTTTTTTGCTATTGTAGCAATCGTGGCTTTGGCATTTGCTTGTAAGGAGCCTCAGAATGTTCTTTCGCTTGCTAACGCCGAGGATGCAGAGTTGACCTATGGCGTGAAGGGTGGTGAGAAAACCGTGGTATTCTCTACGGATGCTGCTTGGACCGCAACTGCCGACCAGAGTTGGGTGACCGTTGAGCCCGCATCGGGTGTTGCTGGTGAGGCCATTGAGCTGACCATTGGTGTTCTTGAGAACACTTCCTATGACAACTTGACAGCTACCGTTACCATCGCTGCCGGCAACGCTGTTCCCGTTCAGATTGCTGTTGCTCAGTCGCAGTTGGACGAGGTAAACGTTGGCGAGTTGGAGGTGCTGACTATCGGCCACGATGGTGGTGAGGTTGAGCTTCCTGTTAACCACAACATCGAGTGCACAGTTACTTCCGATGCTGATTGGGCAGTAGTTGAGGGCACTCGTGCTTTGACCACCACCAAACACGTTATCAAAGTTGCTAAAAACCGCACCGGTGCAGAGCGTGTAGCTACTTTGACTGTTAGCGCAGATGGTTTTGATGCAAGGGAGGTTATCCTGAAACAGGAGTCCAATATTTCGACTGTATTCTCTGTTAACTCCACTACCGTTATTCCTCAGATTGGTAACGTAACTATTACTGATGGAACCCAAACTGCAGGTGTTGTTTCGATTGCTCTCTTCGATGGTAAACTTGTTGTTTGCCCTGGTGATGGCTCGATGCCCAAACTTGTAGACAAGAAGACCGGTGCTGTTGTGGGTGACCTTGCAACCGGTGGTTTTGTGCCCTACTATGTTGCTAACGATGACGCAGGCAACCTTGTTATGACTACTCGTGTTCACAATAATGTTTGGACTGGTGAGTTCCTTTTTGAAGTTTGGTACCTCAAACCCGGTAGCACTACAGCTGTTAAGGCTTTGACCGCCGACTGGCAGACTCGCCACAATGGTTGTGGTATGGCTGTTCGTGGTGATATCACCAAGAAGGCAGCAATCCTTGTTCCTTCGGAGATGCCTGGTGGCGGTGGTACTTCGGAGGTTAACGGTTGGGACTTTGTGGATGGCAAACCCGGTGCATTCCAGCCATTTACTATCACCGGTTTCGACGGAATGAAAGACAACTTTAGTGCTCCTAACTATTGGTCTGGCGCCCCCAATAACCTGAACTCGTTCGCACTTCTTGGCACTACTGTTGCAGAAGGCGCAATTATGTTGGCAACCTATCCTGACAATGGTGTTTACAGCGTGGTTGGTGCAAATGCAACCAAACTTACTGCCGACATCTTCGGTTGGGATGGCATTTCGAATGCAACCGACCTCATTTATGTAAACAAAGTTCCTTATGTAGCATTTATCGCATCGGCAGGTTTCCCCCACTGGGGCGGTTTGGCAAAGATTCAGATTTTCACCCAAACAGCAACCAGCTTTGATTTGATAGGTGTTCCCGCTACTACTTCCTACTACACTACCGAGGGTCCGTTGACTACTTCGGATGTATGTTTGGAGGCTGTTGAGGGTGGTCTTAATGTATACTACATTTGCAACTCGACAACCGCATTGGAGAGCTTCTTCATCGCATTGTAAAAAGAGTTGGGGCGGGGAGTGATCTCTGCTCACACATACACGCACATTCTTTTTGGAGGGGCAGGGCAGGTGTGCTGTTCTGCCCCTTTTCAAAAGGGTGAGCAAATCTCGTGGAAGGTAACAGCGTTTCGCTTACTCGCATTTGCCTCAATTAACCCACCTTTGGTGGCTTTTAGTTGCTCTCGCTCGGCACAGGCGTTGCCTGTTTTGTGTAGATGTTAGGTCTGCACCTCTTCGAGCCTTTGGATGCCAGCAAGCACCCTCTGCTCTCGCTTACTCGCAACTTTCTCAATTTTCAATTTTCAATTTTCAATTCTCAATTCGTATGAAGCGCATCTTTGCAATGGTGGCAACCATCACGCTCTGTATGACCATTGCAGTGGCTTGCGGTGAGCCCAACAACACCCCAATACCAACCCCTCCTGCGCCCACTCCCGATGTTGAGGAGCCGGAAGTGTTACAACCCACAGGGCGCAACGAACTTGTGGCCCAAGAGGGTTATCCGGAAGGCGTGTCGCTCTACTATTTCAAGAATTTCTACGAAGATGGTACCGACGACTACTGCTCTGGCTACTTTGCAATCATTGACCGCAAGGTCAACCCTAAGTTGAAATTTAATGCGGTGTACGTTGAAAACGATGCTACACCCTCCGATATATTTGCCTCCTTTACGGACGGCACCCCCATTCTTGCCACTAATGGTGGCTACTTCTGGGATGGCGAATCGCTTTCGTTGCTCATTTCGGGCGGTGAGGTGAAGAGCATTGCTGCACAGTATGTGTGGCCCACCTATGAGGGTAAAACCTACACGGCCTGTCCCGTGCGTGCAGCCTTTGGTGTACACGCCGATGGCTCGCTTGAAGCAACGTGGGTATATAACTGCCCCGATGCCAACAATGCACCCTATTCGTTTACCACTCCAAAGGGTAACAATGAGAAGGTGGGTGTGTTTGCGCAAATCCCTCCCCAATCGTCTGGCGGTAAGCTATGGACCCCTCAGGAGGCCATAGGTGGTGGCCCGATGATATTGAAGGAAGGCAAGAATGTGGCCGAGAGTAACTATTGGAAAGAGGTGCTCCACAGTGGCGGTACGGGTGCACTCAACTATAACCCCCGTACCATTGTGGGCTACACCGATGATGGTAAGATTGTCCTCTTTGTGTGCGATGGTCGTAAGTCCAACGGCAGTTGGGGCTATAAGCTTCCAGAGGCTGCCGATATGCTTAAAGGGCTTGGTGTTACTTGGGCTGTGAACCTGGATGGCGGCGGTTCGTCGGTGATGATTGGCAAGGATGGCAAGGCTCTCAATAGTCCCTCCGATGGTGCGCAGAGGCGTGTGCCCACGGCCGTGGTCATATCTATGTAGCTTCTTTTCTGTCCTCATAGAACAAAAATATAAACACGTTGTTTGCATTTATCGAAAATAAGGTTTACTTTTGCACTGGATATTAAAACGATTTAATCGAAGAGTTAAGCTATATCTACTATACCTATTAATAATACACCTATGAAGAAAGTTGCTCTATTGATTGCACTCGCTATGGTGATGGTGTTGCCAGCAGGTGCACAGAACAAGAAGATTTCGAACCGCTATTCTATGGAACTTCTGCCCAATGAGGATGGCACTTATAGGCTCCGAAATCACGATCGCTACAAATTTATTAACCTCGACGAGGTGCCCGATTTGCTCACCGTTTATGAGCATAGGCCCATCGCGTCAAGTAAGCACTATAAGTCGTGTGTGAGCGAGGAGTATGTATATAAGACCTATCCTGAATATGAACTCAAACTCATTGTCGATAGGGCTGTTAGCGACACTCCTGCACCTTTTGTGGTGTGGATTCACGGTGGTGGTTGGACCAAGGGCAACAATAATGCATTCCGTGTTTCGTCTCAATTTATGGCCGTACAGAAGGGTATCGCAGGTGTGCGTATCGCCTACACCCTTTCGCATCAGCCGGGTGCTAAAATCGAACTGTCGATGGAGGATATTGCAGATGCAGTTAAGTGGGTACAGAAACACGCCAAGGAGTTGAATATCGACCCAAAGAGTTTTGGTTTCTGTGGCCAGTCGGCAGGTGCTCACCTCTCGGCTGCTTCGGCAATGACCATCAAGGGAACAAAAGCTATGGTTGGTTATGCAGGTCCCTATAACTTCCTTACAAGCAACGATGGTGTGGTTAATACCAACGACAGAAAACGCACTCGCTATTTCCACAATCTTGACAAAGATGTCTTGGAGGCCTACTCGCCGGTCTATATGATTCCCAAGAAGAAAATTCCTGCAGTGATGCTTTTCCACGGAACGGGCGACTGTCTTGTGGACTACACCCAGAGTGTTGAGTTTGCCGAGGCGTTGCGTGCAAAGGGTGGCGAGGTAGATCTTCGTATCTATCCCTACTATGATCATAATATGCACGGTCAGAGGAGTGATGTTGGCCACGAACTATTGATGTTGACGGCTGACTTTTTCGCCGAGAAGTTGAAATAGGGTTTGAGATTTTTCGGGTGATAACTAGGGGAAATCGAGTGTGTAAAACCCTTTGTTTGAACTAAGAGTAGGAGAGTATTTAGTTCTTCTACTCTTAGTAGTTTTGAAAAAATGTTGATAAGTTGTTGAAAACTCTATTGCGAACAACCTTTTAACATTCCTCTATTTTATACTTTTGTATCCTCATTAGGGGTGGTTATTATACCCCAAAGTGTAAGAAATATTCGGAGATAACACCTCTTCAGACACTAAGAGTCGTGTGTGGTGTATCTTTTTGTTTTAGATGACTATTAAAACGATTTAATCAATAATAATTATACTATTAGTCTAATGAGTTGCTAAATTCCTAAACATTATGGCTACTTTGACAACCTTATTTTCGGGGCCTAAACGAGAAGATTATGTTATGAAGACCAAACAAACAACTCCTGTGGGCAAATATCTGCATCGTGTAGTGATGCTTTGTTTGTTGTTGGCTGCCACCCTGGGTTCGGCATTTGCTCAAAGTTTGAGCGTTCCGACAATCATTGGCGATAAGATGGTGCTTCAACGCAACTCGACATCACATTTTTGGGGCTATGCCAATCCTAATGCGCAGGTGAAGATTACTCCCTCGTGGGGCGAAGAGGTGGTTGTTGTGGCTGACCTCTATGGCCAATGGCTCGCAGACGTACCTACGGGTGAGGCAGCGGAGAAACAAAAAGTGGAGATTAGCAGTGACGGCGAGAAGCTGTCGTTCTCCGACATTATGATTGGCGAGGTGTGGGTTTGCTCGGGCCAGAGTAATATGCAGTTCATCGTGGAAAAGACCATCGATGTGGTGAAGGCATTGAAGAAACCCAACCCCAAAGTGCGCCTCTTCCACACGGGCCGTAACTCGTCGCGTGTGGCTATGGATGACATATACGGTGCATCTTGGACCACTTCGGCATCCTCTCATTTGGCTAATTTCTCGGCTGTGGGCTACGTCTTTGGTGACGTGTTGCAGAAGGAGTTGGGAGTGCCCGTAGGCCTGATTAACGCATCTTATGGCGGTACCTCCATAGAGTCGTGGATGCCGGAGGAAGAGATTGTCGACAATAAGATGTTCCTTGCAGGATTGAATGAGAGCCTTGTGAAGAACGCCAAGAAATGGAAGGGTAAGGAACGCTATTTTGCTGCTGCACAGTACAATGCCAATATTAATCCCATTATTAATACTTCGATTGCGGGTGTGATTTGGTATCAGGGATGTCACAATGTGGCCACCACGGTTAAGCATTATGACAAGTTGCTCACTCGCTTTGTGGAGTCGTGGAGGGCAAAGTTTCGTAATCCCGATATGCCTGTATATGTGGTGCAGATTGCTCCTCACACCTATGATGGTGTGTCGGGTGCGTTGCTGCGTGAGAAGCAGGCAAAAGTAGCCGCTGCAATGGATCACGTGGAGATTATCGCCACCATTGACCAGAACGAGCGTACGGGCGATATTCACCCACGCAATAAACAGGTGGTGGGTGAGAGGCTGGCCGCAGCAGCTTTGGGTGAACACTATGGCTTGCCCGTGGATTTCCGCTCGCCTTCCTACAAGGATATGACCATTGAAGAGGGCAGTGTGCGACTCTCGTTCAACGATGCCGAGAAGGGTTTTGTGTGTGATGAGGAGGTGGTGAAAGGCTTCTAGGTGGCAGATATGACGGGTCGCTACTACCTTGCCGAGGCAAAGATTGAAGGCTCGGAGGTTGTTGTGTGGTCGGAGAGTGTGCCGAGCCCCGTCAATGTGCGATACTGCTTCAACGAGTATGAGGGTAATCTGCGCTGTACCAACGGCCTTCCTCTGTTGCCATTCCGTACCGACTTCGACAACTCGCAGTTGGGAGCAAGGAGTTTCTATGATAGTCTTTCGGAGATGACCGTGACGGTGAAATACGATGGATGTGTGAGGCTCGACTTCAAGGGCGACGAGATCTACCTCTGGCAGAACAAGGATATCGTGGCTCGTGGTATTATGAAGGAGTTGCAGGGTTGGGAGTTCTTGCAACCTTCGATGTTGGAGGCAGGCCAGACCACTCCCAAGTTGACCATCACTCCCCACGAGGATGGCTATGTGTATGTGCTTGCCCGCAACGTATTCACGATGTTTGAGCAGGGGTGGGAGGTGATGCCTTGCACGGATATGTCGCTCTTTGATATTTCCAAGAAGAATCGTCCTCGCGGTAGGGTGTTCCTGTGTCGCCACGAGGCCAAGAAGGGTAAGAGCATTGTTGTGCCTTCGTGCGACGACATCAACTGCCTGCAACCCATTGCCAAGAAGATTGTCTACAAGAAATAATCAAAATCAGATATTTTAGTTAATTAATCAAAATCAAAACAATGAAGAAAAAATTTTACGTAGAGCCTCTCATTGAGAGATGTGAGGTTGGTGTCGAGTTGGGCATTGCAGTGTCTGACCCCTTTATGGATTTGACCCCTGGTGGTAACTTTGACGAGAATGTTTATGACGATGAACTTTAATGTGAACAGAGCTATGAAAAAGATTTACGCAATGATTTTTGTGGCTGCTGCCACTCTGGCCGGTTGCCAGAACTACAATGATGGTTTGGATAACAACTCGCCCAAAATTAAGGTTACTGCAGATGTCGCAGTTGCAGATGTTAACCGTACCGCACTTGTGCAGAACGAGGGCGTTTATAGTGCCACTTGGAAGGCTGGCGATGTTATTGCCTTGATTGAGTTTACCGACGACCAGAAGATTGCCATCGCCGAGAGTGCTCCTTTGGCTACCGATGCAGTGAGTGCTAAATTCGATTTCAAGTTGGATGCAGCCACTGCAACCTCCTACACCTACATTGCAGCCAGTCCCCGCTCGGCTGTCGATATGCAGGCAATCAACAAAGTTATGTTTACATTGCCCTCCGAGCAGGCTCCTGCAACGATGGATACTTTCGATGGCGCTGCCGACCTTTTGATTTCGCAGTCGGTTGTGATGGATCACCAGCCCACCTCACTCCTTGCATTTTCGGCAATGAAACGCCTCTCGGCTGTGGGTAAGATGACGGTGAAAAATCTCTCCTTGGCAGAGGGTGAGGTTGTAGAGAGTGTAACCTTTGAGTGTGGCCACGAGTTGGCAGGTCTTGTGCGTGTTAAGGTCAACGATTTGGCCGATGCGAATATTCCGCTCGAACTCAAGAACTGCACCAACGCTGTGACAGTTACTCTGCCCACCGCACAGTCGGGTGATTTCACCACCTATTTCTCGTGCTTGCCTACCACATTGGCTACCGGCGACGCATACACCGTAACCGTTAAGACCTCGGCTGCTACCTATCAGAAAGTTGCAACCGTTGCATCTACTCTCTCTTTTAGGGCCGGTGATATTACCACTTTCTCGGTTAATATGAGCGATGCTGCTTCGAAGACCAAAGCTGAGAACTTGAACGAAGCGTTTGTGTATGCTATCGGCTATACCACCGCCGATGGTAAGACATACCTCCTTAATCGTACTGCAACAACCCGCAATCCCCAAGGTGGCGAGGTTACATCTCTTGGTTTGAGCATCGACTCCAAAGGCACTATCGTTGGTGAGGTGCCCGAGGCATACGTTTGGAACTACTCCGAAAGTGCAGACGGCAAGGCACAGTTCTACTATATGACAGGTAGTGGTAATAGGGCTCACTTGATTGCTTGCAACAAAAACCAGGGTATTGCAATCCAAAGCAAGCAAGATGATGGAACATATAACGCTCATTATACTAGCGACGGAGAAGTATACGGCGATATTTTCACTTTTGAGGAAAAAGAGGGTGGCTACTATATGAATGTTGCCGGTGCTCGCTATTTGGATTACATTGTTGATCTTAACCGCTTTATCGGTAATACCAAAGAGGGTGCTACCGGCGTGGTGAATTTCTATCGTATTCAGAAAGCAGCAGAGGTTGTTGTTGAGTCGCTTTATCCCGTTATTACCAAGGCTGCTGAGGTTGTGGAGGGTACCTATGCCATTCTTGCACAGACTGCGGATGGAACATATTATGCTTTGCCCAATGAGGCTAAGATCACTCCCTCAGCTCTCACAATTGACCAGGTATCTCTCACCATTGAGAATGGTGCTGTTACGGCTGCAAATGTTGGCAACGACTATAAATGGGTTATCACTCAGCGTGGCGAAACCACCGCTTGGGATATCCGTTCGGCTGTGAATATGACTCACTTCTTGTGGGCAAGGGAGACAGGTACAGCTTTCTTTGCTATTGGTGACAAGGACACTGTTACTGCCGCAAATAGTAAATACAAGCCCGATTGGACTTTCTTTGATGTAGATGGTAAAGGTATGCAGATGCAGACTAGTGCTTGTACTAACCGTCACGCCTACATAAACATAACCGCAGGCCAATGGATGGGTGCCAATAGTGCAACCAACGCAATCGTGTTGGTTAAACTCTCCGACTCAACCTCGGCTGTTGAGTAGGGTGGTGGCCCAAAACGCAAAACAATAAGAAGAAACACACTCAAATAGTTTCCATAAAGAACTATGAAATTTGTTAAAATATGTTTGATGGTGGTGCTCTCGTGGCTGACACTCTCCGTGTCGGCCCAAGCACCCGCATCAGCACAACCATACCAAGTGAAAGGTCGTGTGGTGGATAGCAATGGTAACCCTCTGGTTGGTGCAACCATTCTGGCCAAAAGCAACACCCTCAACGGTGTAGTGTCGGGTGCGCAGGGATATTTCAATATCACTGTTGCCCCCAATGAGGTGCTGATTGTCAGTATGATCTCCTACGAAACGAAGGAGGTGCCCGTGAGGGGACGTCGCACGCTCGTGGTGGAGATTAGCGAAAGTGCCGAGGAGATTGAGGCTGTGGTTGTGGTCGGTTATGGCGAACAACAGGCCAAAGACGTTACTGGCTCCATTACGGCTGTGGATATGGCCGCAATGGAAAAAATGCCAGCCACCGATATCAATACCGCCCTGCAAGGACGTATGGCAGGTGTGGTACTCTCCTCCAACGACGGACAGCCCGGCGAGGAGATGAATCTTGTGATTCGTGGTGCTAACTCCGTAACACAGAGCAACTCGCCTCTCTATGTTATAGATGGTTTTCCCACAGAGGATTTCGATGCTCTCGACCTTAATCCCAACGATATTAAGTCGATTTCGATTTTGAAGGACGCATCCGCAGGTGCTATCTATGGCTCGAGGGGTGCTAATGGCGTTGTGATTATTGAGACCAAGTCGGGACGTGGCAAAACCAGCGTTACCTATACCGGTTCGGTGGCTGTAAATGAGGTGGCCAATCGTTATGAGTTAATGAGCCCCTATGAATTTTTGCGCTACATCACCGATTTGAGTCCTGATTACGGTAAGGGCTACCTTGAAGACCTGGGTTTGGTGATGGACGACTACAAGAGCGTGGAAGGCTACGATTGGCAGAGCCAAATCTTCCGTACCGCACTCACTCACAATCATGCGCTTACCGTGTCGGGTGGCAACGATCTAACCCAGTATGTATTCTCGGGCTCCTACCTCAACCAAGAGGGTATTGTCATTTCGACCAACTATGAGCGTTTCCAGGGGCGTCTGCGCTTGGACCACAAGATTTCGCCCAAACTAACCCTCGGTGTAAACGCCAACTATACCTATGGCGAAACCGATGGTGCTATTGCTTCGGAGGCAGGCTCTTCGTCGAGTTCGTGGCAGAGCTATCTGATGTATCGTGTGTGGAGCTTCTCGCCCCTTGACAAGGGTATCCTTGATAGTGATGAGGGCGATGAAACAACTGTGGATGTAACCAAGCTCAACCCCATCATTTCGGCGCAGAACACCTTGCGTAAGGTGGAGAATAGGAGCTTTATGGGTAATATCTCAATCAAATATCAGATCACTCCCGATCTGCGCTTCTATAGCTCGTTCGGTTTGAACGATAGGAACAACGATACCAAGCGCTTCAATGGTCGCAAAACCTATGGCGGTTTCGATCATAAGTATAACACCAGTGGTGTGAATGGTTCCTATGAGAACGATATCCGTAGCGAGTGGGTAAATGAGAACACACTGACCTACAAGAAAAAGTTCAATCGTGCCCACAGCCTCAATGCTATGGTAGGCTTCACGATGCAGAACTACGAACGCAGTCGCTATGGCTACAATGTGATTCAGATTCCTAACGATGCTCTCGGTTTTAGCGGACTTGAAACGGGTACTCCCAATAAAATCCGCTCAACAGAGTCGCAGAACCGTACAATGTCGTTCCTCGGACGTGTGAACTATTCGCTTCTGTCGCGCTATCTGTTCACCGTGTCGTTCCGTGCCGATGGTTCTTCGAAATTCCCTGCACACAACCGTTGGGGTTACTTCCCATCGGCGGCTGTGGCTTGGCGTCTGAAAGAGGAGGCGTTCCTGAAAGACAAAAAGTGGATGGACGACTTTAAGTTCCGTTTCAGCTGGGGTATCACGGGTAATAACCGTATTGGCGATTTCAGCTACTACTCGGCACTTGACTACACCAACCACTTCACCCACGGCAACTCCACCCCCTCGTCCGCTTCGGGTATTGTATCCTTTGCCAACAAGGCACTCACTTGGGAGGAGACCGAACAGTTTGACTTTGGTGTGGATTTGGCGCTGTTCCGCAATCGCCTGAAACTCACCGCCGATGTCTATCGTAAGACCACCTACGACTTGCTTCTTTCGGCCTATGTACCCTTCTCTACGGGTGTTGGCTCGGCGCAACTCAACGTGGGTAGCGTACGCAACGAAGGTGTTGAGTTCTCGTTGGAAACCATCAATGTCAAGACACGAAACTTCTCGTGGGCTTCGTCGTTCAACATCGCCTTCAATAACAACGAGGTTTTGGAGTTGGCCAATGGTCAGCACTCTTTCACTACCAACCTCAATTGGACAGGCGATTTTAGTGCTACACCTCTCTATATTACTCGTGTTGGTGGCCCCATCTCGTCGTTCTATGGTCTGATTTGGGATGGAGTATATCAGGTTGATGACTTCGACCAGAAGCCAGATGGCTCCTATGTGCTCAAATCGACGGTGCCGGATAATGGTAACAACCGCGATATTATCCAGCCTGGTGATATCAAGTATGTGGATCAGAATGGTGATGGCTCCATTACCAATGCAGATATGGCTGTCATTGGGCGCACAATACCCATACATACGGGTGGTTTTGGTAATGACCTCTCCTACAAAGGTCTGACACTGAGCGTGTTCTTGCAGTGGAACTATGGTAACAGCATTATGAATGCCAACCGTATAGCTCTGGAAGGTAACTATGCCGGCCGTACGGTTAACCAGTTGGCAAGCTATGTGGATCGCTGGTCGTTCGACAACCAGGATAGCCAGAACTACCGTGCAGGTGGTTACGGCCCCAGGGGATACTACTCCAATCGCACTTTGGAGGATGGCTCCTACCTGCGTTTGAAGAATGTGATGCTGTCTTACGATTTGCCTGCGAAGATGGTTAAAAAGATGTCGTTGGCCAAAGCTCAGGTGTATGTGTCGTTCCAGAATTTGAGGACGTGGACCAACTATAGCGGTATGGATCCCGAGGTGTCGACCAAACACTCTACCCTTACCCCCGGCTTTGACTATTCGGCCTATCCACGAAATAAGACCTGCACTGTAGGTGTGAAAATTGGTTTCTAATTTAGACAAAGAGAATCAAAAGAATGAAACTACTTTATAAAATAGGGTTGCTTGGGTTGCTTGTGAGCTTTGCATCGTGCAATTTTCTCGATGTAGAGTTGCAGGGCGCAACAACCGAAGAGGATTATTATCAAAATGTGGATCAGTTGCAGGAGGCTCTTGATGGCGTGTATGCCGTGTTGGGTAGTGGCTCTCTCTATGCTGATGCGATACTCGGTCGTACGGGATTAAGCTGTGATCTCGGCTATGAGTATTACAAGAAAGACGCCAATACGGTGGGCTATTGGCAGGCTTCCACTGGTGATACCCGCATACAAGGCTTCTGGAAAGAGTGCTATACTGCTATCAATCGTGCCAATATGCTACTTGAAAACATCGATCGTGCCGATGGCAATCAGAGGGAGAAAGATCGCATCAGGGGCGAGGCTCACTTCTTGCGCGGATATTACTACTATATGCTCGTGAAACGCTTTGGCCGTGTTCCCGTGGTGTTGACCACTATTGACGACATCAACTCGGCTGAGAAATTTGTAGCCCAAAGTGAGGTTGAGAAGGTCTATGAACAGATTATCTCCGATCTTGAAAAGGCTGCCGATTTGGTGCTTCCAACGGCAGAGGTGACCGAGGGCTGGCAGGTAAGCCAGACTACTTGCTGGGGTATGTTGGCTCGTGTAACGCTCAATATGGCGGGTTATCCTGCAAATCGCAAGGATATGTATGTTGTTAGTGCACAGTGGGCAGAGAAGGTTATTGCTTCAGGTCACCACGCCTTGAATCCCTCCTATGAGCAGATCTTTATCAACTATTCGCAGGATGTGTTCGACATTAAAGAGAGTATGTTTGAGGTGAACTTCTGGGGTGATAATGAGGGCGTCTATAAGACTGCCGGTATGGTGGGACGTAACATCGGTATCGCTTCCAATGAGGATAGTCCCATTGGTTACTGCCAGGGTATGTTGCGTGTTAATCCCTATTTCTACTACCTCTTTGAGAATGGTGATAAACGTAGGGATTGGACCATCTCTAACTTTTCCTATGGGAAAGATGGTTCGAAGACCTATGATGTGACGCCTGAGGAGGGTGCAATTGTGAGCCGTAAGTATTGTGCCAAGTTCCGTAGGGAATATGAGATCTCGTCGAGCAAAAACACCGCATATACAGCAATCAACTTCCCCTTGTTGCGCTACTCGGATGTGTTGCTGATGTATGCCGAGTGCTATGCATTCGACCCCTCGTCGGCCGACCAAACGAAGGCTCTCGAAAGGCTCAATATGGTACGTCGCCGTGGCTATGGTCTGCCTGTTGACGAGGCTGCACCGAGCGTGGATATTACTGCCACTGCCAACCTTCAGGAGGTTATCTTCGAAGAACGTGCAAGAGAGTTTGGTTATGAGATGCTGCGCAAGGACGACCTTACCCGTTGGGGCCGACTCTATGAGCAGATGAAACTTGCAGGCAAATATATTGAGGGACGCGGCACACAATATCAGTTGGCAGCAATGTTGGCCTATGAGAGTGTACGCCAAAGGGATGACTTCTGGCCCATTCCTGCTCGTGAGATTAGTGTGAACGAGAAATTAACCCAAAATACAGGCTGGTAGAGATGAAAAAGATTGTAATGATTTTGAGTGTTGCTGCCACCTTATTGGTTGGTTGCGACAAGGGTTTTGAGAGCGTGTCGGAGCCCACTTTGACTCTCTCCACCGAACAGAACACATATTGCACACAGGAGCCTGTGGTGTTCAAGATAGATAGTGATGCCGACTATTTGAGTTTCTACTCCGGTGAGCGCGGCAATGACTACCTCTATGCACAGCAGGAGCGCATCTATAAGGGCGAGGCTTTCATCACCTTCAACACCGCTTTTCAGGCAGGTGCGCAGTGGAAAACCCAGGCAGAAGAGGATGTGGAGAAGAAGATTTTGAGGTTTTTCTACTCCACCGACTTCTCGGGTGTGAATACTATTGAGGAGGTTGAGAAGGCGACTTGGAAGGAACTCACCACACAGTTTGAGTGGCCTACGGCTCGTGCTACCAATGCAAAGGTGTTGAGCCAAACCACTCCCGCGGGTGTGTTGAAATTGGACGAGCTGATTCCTGCCGAGGATTTGGCAAAGCCCATCTATTTTTCTTTCCGCTATAAGATTGACGCCTATGAAGAGGCTTTGAACAATGCTCGCTCGCGCGCAAGTGTGATGAACTTCCAGATTTATACCAAGAATGACGAGGTGAACGTTACCTCCAACCTGATGACACAAGCCAATGCTGGTTGGACACTTGTGCAGAAGGGCTACCATACCGATAGCGGCAACTATGCACCCGTTGTGGAGTCGAACTATATCTGGTTCGATTGCGACGGTGGCCTGCCCATCGAACGTATCTGTTGGGCAGTGTCGGCACCCGTTGTGATTGACACGGAGGTGAACATCGGTTGCGACTATGGTGTGGGCATTAAGAGCTTCCCCGATGAGCCCATCGAAAGTTATACCTACACCTACGCTGAGCCAGGCACCTATGAGGTGGTAGTTGTGGCAGCCAACGTAGACCACGAGGGCAATCGTATGGAGAAGAGTGAAAAGGTGACCATCAAGGTTGTAGATCAGGGCTTTGCCGACATCGAGCAACCCGAAGATGGCCAATGGTAGTAATGGACTATGAAAAAAGAGAAGAAGATGAAAAGAGTATTTTATATTTTACAGACCATTGCTGCTGTAATGTTGATTGGCTGTCAGACCTTGGAGAATGACAAGGTTTGTGGCGAGGCTGCGGACGCTGTAAACTTTGGCGTGCAGGGTGAAATGACACGAGTGGACTTTTCTCAGAACGAACTTGGTGCTCTTACAGCTGCTTGGGAGTTAGGCGACAGAATAGGTATCTCGGCTACCGTGTCGGGTGAACTTGTTGGTTGTAACTACCCCTACAATGTTAGCGAGTTTGTTGAGAATGGAGCAGCTAAATTGGCGGCATCGTCCAGCCTCTCAATGTTCCGCTGGGAAGAGGATGGCGTTTACCAATTTTGTGCCTACTATCCCTATGCAGGTGTACCCAACGAGGGTGTTGACTACCTTGTGCCTGTCACTCTTCCTGCTCATCAAAACCAAGCCAATGCAGGTGATTATGCACACTTGAAAGAGTTGCTAGTGATGAAGTCGGAGCCTTGTCAGGTGGATGGCGAGCAGAGTTCTGTGAATCTCTCGTTCCGTGGCGTATATAGTGTAGTGGAACTCAAATTGCGTTATGAGAGTGGTAAGACAAAGAGCCACCCCATCAGTCGTGTGTACCTCAAATCGGGAAGCTCTCCTTTGGCTATTCAGAACGCAAACCTGATGTTGACCACCACAAAGGAGACCGACAAGGAGACCTCACCACTGGTTATTAGTGATGGAGTGGATAGTGTTGGTGTAACTCTTGCAACTCCGTTTGTGATCAACGATAGCGACACCCAATCGGTGTGGTTGATGGTTGCTCCTGGTAGCCACGCTGCTGGTGATATTACCCTCCAACTCGCAACCTCCAACTCATATATGCTGGATATGACCATTGCTGAGGCTGTAAACTTTGAGCCTAACAAGGTCTACCACAAGGAGGTTGTTATCAACCCCAATGACTACTATCGTGTTGAGTCGTCAGGTCCTTCGGACGAGCCTTCGGACGATGCCGAGGAGTTCTATGCCATTGGTTGGACCGATGCAAATGGTGCCGTGAAACTGCTTCCCAATGCAGCTGTTGCTAGAAGACCAGCAATACACACCGTTGGCGTTACCGAGGCACTGCTTGGCGTGTCGGTTGGCGAGAATGGAACACTTGTGGGTGAAATCCCTGCACAGTACCATTGGAATATTGAGAAGTTGGAGAGTGGTTTGTACACTTTCTCCTATGAGAGTGAGGGTGTTGTAAACTATCTGATTGGTGAGGGTACTAATAATAAGTCCGATGGTTTGGCAATCCAACCTATGGGTGAGGATGGTAAATTCTCGGCACATTACACTACCGATAATGGCTATGCGAATACCTTTGCCATCAATGCTCGTGAGGATGGTGGCTATAATATTGTGCTGACAAGGGGTGGACTTACTACGACTCATAGCTTTGTTTATGCAGCTATTGATGCAACTTCGGATGCAAATTCGAGTTGGAGGATTGGTAAGGGTGCGTCGGAGACCACCAAACTCTATATTTACAGTGTGAAGACCGGTGAAATCCAGGGCGATCAGCCTCAACCCGAACCAGAACCAGAACCCGAGCCAGAACCCGAGCCAGAACCCGAGCCCGAACCCGAACCCGAACCCGAACCAACTCCTTCCTATGCTGTTATTAGCAAAGCTGCTGACGTTGTGGAGGGTACCTATGCCATCCTTGCACAGACTGCGGATGGAACATATTATGCCTTGCCCAATGAGGCTAAGATCACTCCCGCAGCTCTCACAATTGACCAGGTATCTCTCACCATTGAGAATGGAGCTGTTACGGCTGCGAATGTGAGCAACGATTATAAATGGGTTATTACCCAGCGTAGTGAAGCCACCACTTGGGATGTCCGTTCGGCTGTGAATATGAGTCACTTCTTGTGGGCAAGGGAGACAGGCGTGGCTTTCTTTGCTATTGGTGACAAGGACACTGTTACAGCCGCAAATGGTAAATACAAGCCCGATTGGACTTTCTTTGATGTAGATGGTAATGGTATGCAGATGCAGACTAGTGCTTGTACTAACCGTCACGCCTACATCAACGCAACCGCAGGCCAATGGATGGGTGCCAATAGTGCAACCGACGCTATTGTGTTGGTGAAACTCTCCGACTCGAAAGAGCAGATTTCTGCCGAGTAGGACCCAAAGAACAATAAATTAGGGATACCTTTCAGCCTCTTTGGGGGCTGAGAGGTGTCTTGTACAAATAAATAATGGTAATGAAACGTCGATTGCTTGTTGCAATATGTATGTTGGTTGGTGTGTTTGCCGTTGATGTGAACGCACAAACTACACTTAAAACTGGCAAACCGCTGTTGGGTGGTGGCGAGAAACATCTCGCGCCCCTTGCGTTGCCTTTTGTCTACAACCAATACCCAGTGGGTTATGCCTACCTCGAAGGCAGGGATAAGCCTTCGCTCTTCCTTGCATCAAAGGCGGGTATGAGTGGGGCACGAGGCCTCTTTGTGGCCGACTATCTCTACACTACCGAGGATGGAAACCCTGTGTTCTCCAAGCCTCGTAAGATTAAGTGTTGTTGGGGTACACCGAAGAATATGCCCACTCACGGTTGTGTTTTCAACCTCTATGGGGATGTCTATTCGGTGTGGAGAGAAACGAAGTCGAAACTCTTTGTGGCTCGCTACGACGAGGAGAGCAATACGTTGGTGCGTATGGGGGGACTCGAATCGGAGGGACTGTCGCACAAGATTAACGTGGCTGCCACACCTTTGGCCGATGGTTCGGTGGAGATTGCTGTTGCCTACGAGGATGGCTCAATCTATCGTCCCGAGGGCTACGACGGTGTGGAATCCTACTATGATGGCGCAGGTATCTATCGCGGAGAATTACCATATGGTGGTGTAAAACGCTTCATCCTTCGCAATTTCGACGAGCAGGTGGTTGGTGAAAAACTGACTTCCAAAAAACATATGTTGGCTATGACAGCCGTTACGCGCGTTAACCACAGTGGCAACAAATATGGTTATGTGGCTGTAAACCGTATCGGTGCATTGATGTATGTCGATCCGCGCAACCCGGAGGAGCCTCGCTATGTGTGGGGATTTGATGATCAGCCTATGGACTATGGCCGTGAGGGTGGTCGCGTCATATCTTTTCCCGATGCCGAAGGTAACCCAACGGGATTTGTTGTTGGTGGCGAGGGTGTCTTTGAGTATTATGGCTACCTTGGCCCACATCCCAAAGGTGTGCTCTACGACGAGCCTCGCACGCTGCTGATGGAGAACGGACACATCTATTCGGGTACACTTGGTGTTCCGAACGTGGTCGATTGGGACGGTGATGGTGTGTTGGATATCGTTAGTGGCAACTCCGAGGGTGAGTTCCTCTTTTGGAAGAATAGGGGCACGGATGTGACTCCCGACTTCCATTGGAAGGGCGAAATGTTGCAGGCAGGTGGACGTAATCTGGTGGTGAAGCCGGGTTACTACGACATTCAGGGACCAATGGAGGCTTCGTGGGGATACACGGCACCAACTGTGTTTGATTGGAATGGTGACGGACTGCTTGATATTGTGTGGAGCGATGCCACAGCCTCGTTCTATGTGGCGCTCAACACAGGAACAAAAGGCGCACCTACACTTGCTCTGCCCGAGAAGATTCACCTCGATGGACTTCCTCTGTGGGGAACGTGGCGTGTGAAACCTGCATTGGCAAGAGTGGGCGATAGGGTTGCGATGATGATTTTCGATGAGGACGACGCACTGCACCTCTATTGGAGGGTGAGCGACACAAGGGTTTATGATGGCGGCAAGGTGCTGCTTGATACGGGTGGTCAAATCACAAGCCATAGCGCACGTACTCCTCGACTTGGAGCTTGGGGACGTTGTAAATTGAGCCTTATTGATTGGGATGGCGATGGTTTGCTGGACCTTCTTATCGGTACTCCTCGCTCGGCAAGTATTCCCACTCCCGAAAGGGGATTCCCTAATGGTACGCTCAAATCATATGAGGGCTTGCAGGTACTGTTGATGAAGAATGTGGGCAGCAACGAGAAGCCCGTATATCAGGAGCCCGTACAGTTCCAAATCAATGGTAAGGATACCTACATCGGTCAGCACGCCAACAGCCCCACTCCTTGTATGCTGGGCGATACATCGAAGGGTGTAAACCTGCTGGTGGGTAGCGAGAGTGGTCGTTTCTTCTTCTATAACCGTGCAGACCTGACAACTATAACCATTGATGAACGCAATAAACAGCAGAAATAATGGCTATAAATAGAATATTGACTTTAGTACTTCTCTCGGTTGTAGCGTTGAGTTGTTCCCCCTCCACGGAGGAGCCGACTCCCACTCCCGACAATAAACCCGTGGTACTACCCCCACTTGCGGGGGCTGCGCTGGTGAGTGGCGAACCTGTGCCTGCTGTGGCAGACGATGGTATTGCTCCGCTTAATCTGACCAAAACCGCCGCTAATGCTTTGCTGGGCGCTGTGTATATGAGTTCCAACGACTACCCCGACTTGTTCGTTAGTGGTACGTGGGGCTTGGGTGAAGCACAGGGTGGCAAGATTGGTGTTAATTTGTGTGAGTATAGGGGTAAGACCGAGGACGGTAGATTGATTTATAGCGATCCGCAACCTATTGCGGGGCAGTCGTGGGATTGGGATAGCCGCTTTGTGAGGGTGCTGAAAATCGACGGTACCATCTATGGCTTTTTCCTCTCCAACACTCGCTTTCGTGTGTCGACCTACGATGAACAGACCAAAATCTTTACTCAGATTTCCAACGAACACTTGGATGATATTCCCAATGGTATAGCGGGTTTTGATGTGATTGTGGGTAATGATAGTGTGGAGGTTGTCTTTATCAGTTCCTACAAGGCTGCGGCCTATCCCGAAATGGACGATGTCACGGAGAGCTACTACGATAGCAAGGGTATCTACCGTGGTATGATGCCCAACGTGTGCCTCTACTCAATGACCTTCAATCGCTCCGATTGGCAGATCAAAACAGCCAAAGTGCAAAGGAGTGCCGAGAATGAAATTTTGCTTGCAGGTCAGAGCGTCGCACGTTTGTCAGTGGGCGATTTGGATGGTTTTGTGTTGGGTAATAAGTTTGGTACTTTCAAATGGCTTTCGGCCTCGAAGGGTGCGCTTGTAGACTACCTCTATGATGAGGATGGCGGGCTGTTGGTCAACAACAATGTGATGGGTAATGTGGTTGCTGTGGCGGCTGATGATGATAAGGTCGTTAATGACTTCATATCTTCGGGCGAGGGTATGCTCTACCTGTATCGTTATGCGGGTCGTAAAACTGCCGATGGTACCCCTATCTTCCACAAGGGAGTGCCTGTGATGCAGGAGAATGGTAATATCTACCCCGGGTCATTGAGTGTTCCCTCGGTGGTTGATTGGGACGGCGATGGAGTGTTGGACATCGTGTCCGGCAACTCGGAGGGCAGACTGCTTTTCTTCAAGAACAGAGGCTCCAATCTTTCTCCTGCCTTTGGTCCCTATGAATACCTCTGCTCGGATGGTGAGCCCATCTGTTTTCGTGCCGGCTATTATGAAGTGCAGGGTCCTTTGGAGGCCGGTTGGGGATACCTTTGTCCCAACGTGGTCGATTGGGACGGCGACGGATTGCTGGATGTGGTATTTTCCACCAACGAGGGTAAGTTTGAGTATATGCTCAACGAGGGAACTGCTACGGCTCCACGCTTGGGCCGCCGCAGGGTGATAACACTCGACGGCTTAGAACTTTATGGTGTGTGGCGCTGTCGCCCCGCAGTGGGACGTGTTGGAGATAAGGTCTACATTGCAATTATGGATGGCGACGATGCACTGCACCTCTATGAGAAAAAGACTCCCGATGCGGTGGTCGATAGGGGAAGGATGCTGTTGAGTAATGGGCATATTATTACGGGATGTCAAAATCTTCCCGATGCAGAGAGTCTTGGCTATTGTGGTCGAGAGAAGTTGGAGTTTGCCGATTGGGATGGGGATGGTGACCTTGACCTGATTGTTGGTACACCCACCCAATCTTCATTCCCTGCGCCGGAGTTGGGACTTCCTGTATCGCGTAGTAGGGGATTACAGGTGTTGTGGTTCGAGAATGTGGGCAACGCCGGATCATTTCGCTTTGCCTATCCTCGCCAATTCCAGTTCCGAGGCAGGGATTACCGCTTGGGTGCCCACGCCAACTCGGCTACAATATGTGGTTTTGGTGACACCTCAAAGGGTCCCAACTTGTTGGTGGGATGCGAGAGCGGCAATTTCTATTTCTTCAACCATTATGACCTCACCAACGTCACTCTGTGGTAGTGAAAGCAGGGGGCGATTACTTGTTGGATTAAGAGCGTAGCAACTGTAAATGAACGGTTGCTACGCTTTTTTGTGGGGAGTATGACATATCTCTCAATTCTTTTTGTAACTTTGCAAAACTAAACCACTTTATTAAATGACCGAGATATGAAAAAACTCATTTTCTTTTTACTACCTATCGTGATGATTGTGGGTTGCAGTAGCCAAGCTCCCGAAAAACGACTTTATATGTGGCTCGACTGCGAGGCTAACTTCGAGCGACTCTCGTCACCCGACTCTATTGACTATTATATATCGCGCATCAAGGAGGTGGGCTTTACCGACGTGGTGGCCGATGTGAAGAGCATTATGGGCGAGGTACTCTACAAGAGTGACATTGCCCCCTATATGGGCGAGTGGAACGGCGTGGTACGTAGCGAGGACTATGATATGTTGGGCCATATTGAGGAGGCTTGTCGTAAATATGGACTTGGCTGCTATGCCTCACTCAACATCTTCTGTGGTGGACACAACTTCATTAAGCGTGGTATCATCTACGAGGAGCACCCCGAGTGGCAGAGTGTCTGCTGGTGGCACAATAGGCTCTTCCCTGTGAGCGAGATGCATTGGAACTACAATGGTATGGTCAATCCGGCAAATCCTGAGGTGAGGGAGTATCAACTTGCCATTTTGGAGGAGTTCGTGAGGAAATATCCAACCATCGACGGACTTATCTTTGATAGGGTGCGCTACGACGATATCTGGGCCGATTTCAGTCCCCTTTCTCAGGCACAGTTTGAGGAGTATGCAGGCGTGAAGGTGGAGCGTTTCCCGGAGGATATTATGACCTGGCGAGAGTGTGAGGATGGCAAGTGGCGACACACTCCCGGAGTGCACTTCAATAAGTGGATTGAGTATAGGGCAATGACCATCAAAACCTTCATTGAGGAGGCCCATCGTCGTATCCACGCCATTAACCCCAACTTGCAGCTTGGCGACTACACAGGAGCTTGGTATCCAACGTATTACTATGTTGGCGTAAATTGGGCAAGTACTTCCTATGACCCATCGAAGGAGTTTGAGTGGGCAACGCCAGAGTATAAGAATAGCGGCTATGCCGACCTGCTGGATGTATATATGACGGGCCTCTATTATACCCCCGTAACCAAGAGGGAGGTGGATAATTTCTTCCCCAACATCGGTCAGCGTATGGAGGCAGGAATGGATGCCGATGCGATGAACTATTGGTACTGTGTGGAGGGTGCTGCCGAATTGGCCGAGCAGATTACGGGTAAACCCGTAGTGGGCTCAATCTACGTGGAACAGTATGAGGGCGATGTAAGGAGGTTTGAGAGAGCTGTGACGCAGGCTATTGTGAGCAGTGGTGGAGGTATGATGCTCTTTGATATGTGCCACATCTGCTCGCGCGATTGGTGGAAGAATTTAGAGAGGGCAATTGGCAAAGCACAAACAAAATAGGAGAGTATGAAGAGATTTTTTATGATTGTGGCTGCGCTACTTGCGTGGAATACCACTTTTGCTACAACCTATCCAGCCAACGATGTACTTGTTCGCTGGGTGGGACGCTATGAGGTGTCCGACGGGGGTGCAATACGTTTTGATTGGAGTGGAACGTATGCCGATTTTTTGTTCAGTGGCTCGAAGCTCGAAATGGAGGTTTCGGATAGTGGTAAGAACTATTTTAATGTCTTTGTAGATGGCGAGCGCTCGGTGGTTAAGACCGAAGGCGACAACCAAAAGGTTATACTTTTTGAGGGGAAGAAGGGAACACACCGAGTGCGACTTCAACGTCGTACGGAGGGCTTTAATGGTCTTTCGACCATACACTCCTTTACGACCAATGGTAAACTTGTGACGGATACCACACCTCGTCCCACACGACACATCGAGTTCATTGGCGACTCACTCACCGCAGGCTATGGTACCGACTCGGCATCGGGTGATGAGCCATACACGGCCGAAACGCAGAATTGCGACTTTGCCTATGGGTGCTATGTGGCTCGCTACTTTGGTGCCGACTATAATCTTGTAGCCCACTCCGGACAAGGTATGGTGCGTAACTATGGCGACAAAAACTCCACTTCGGAGTACACTATGGTTGACCGCTACGACCTCACTTTCGATGAGGCAGACAAGACTAAAAAGTGGACTTTTGGCTCGACCTATACCCCCGACTTGGTGGTTATATTTTTGGGTACCAATGATTTTTCTACTAAACCGTGGCCTTCATACAAGCAGTTTGCAGAGGGCTATGAGAGGATGATTGCAAAGGTGCGTGGAGCCTATGGCGAAGTTCCTATTTTGTGTGTATCGTCCTATGTGTTTGAGCCCACGTTTGACTACGTGTGGCGCATCAGCCACTCTGGTGATAAAAACCTCCACTTTGCTTGTGTATTGCCCGAGTCGTTTGCATACCCCCAGGAACTCGGAGCCTCGGAACACCCCAATCGTGTGGGACAGAAAAAGTTTGCAATGCTGATGATACCCTATATTTCGACCATCACGGGGTGGAGTATAGAGTGAAGGATACAGAAAAACGTGTAGTAGG
>JAGBGK010000067.1 GCA_017936005.1 Tidjanibacter sp. | reverse complement strand
AATTTTCAATTTTCAATTTTCAATTTTTCCCCCTCTCTACTCTTCGCCAATGACGTTGCGCCAGAGTTTTACGGAGTTGGTGATGGTCTTCTCGGTGGCCTCGTTGCCATACTTATCCACGTCGGCCATATTGCGCGGGCCGTGGTTGATACACAGAGGGCCGTTCAGACAGCCACCCTCGCAGGCCATACCCTCAAAGAAGTTATACTCGCTCTTGCCCACCTTCAACTTGGCCATATTGACCTTACACTGCTCGATGCCGTTCATCTGGATAGGACGGAGGTTTTCGAGTCCTTTCTCGCTGGCTATGTTCAGCAGGCCCTGAATAATACCACCACTCTTGGCGAAGATACGACCAAAGAAGGATGCGTTGTTCAGCGGGGTGTCCTCCTGCTCGGTGGTCTCAATGCCACGAGCATCAAGGAAGGCCTGCAACTCCTCAAACGACATCACCGAGTCGATGGCACCGCCCGTCTTGTCGAGCGTGTACTCCATCTTCTTCGAAGCGCAGGGGCCAATGAATACCACCTTGGCATCGGGCTCGCTCTTCTTGATGAGCCTTGCCACCTCAATCATAGGCGATGGTGTGTGGGAAACGTATTGTTTTAGTTCGGGGTGGTTGATTTCGATGAAACGAACGAACGAGGGGCAGCAGGAGGTGGTGAGAAGTCCCTTCTCTTCCCACTCCTTGGACTCCTTGTAGAGGGTGATGTCGGCACCGAGTGCCACCTCCACCACGTCCGTAAAGCCGAGTTTCTTGATGGCCGTAACCACCTGCTCGATGCGACCATAGCGACATTGGCTGATGATAGCAGGAGCAACCACAGCATAGATTTTACTCTTCTTCTCCTCGGCCTCCTTCAACATACGGATGATGTCCAGCAGGAGCGATTTGTCGGCCATAGCACCAAAGGGGCAAGCGATGACGCAAGCACCACACATAATACACTTGTCGTTGTCAATCTTGGCCTTCTTCTCGGAGGTCATACTGATAGCCTTCACCTTGCAACTCTGCATACAGGGCCTAACCATCTTGATGATGGCACCATAGGGACAAGCCTGTGTACACTTGCCACACTCGATACACTTGTCGTGGTCCACCACGGCACGCTTGTCCACGATACTGATTGCATCTTTGGGGCACACCTCGCGGCAGTTGTGGACAATACATCCACGACAAGCAGGCGTTACGAGGATGGCATTGGCGGGACACTCGTCGCAGGCGATGTCGATAACCTCAATCACATTGGGGTTGTCCTTGTCGCCACCGCAAGCCATACGCACCCTCTCTTGGAGAATGGCTCTCTCCTTGTAGATGCAGCAACGGAGTTCGGCTTTGGGGCCGGGTGAAATGGTTTTGGGGATATCGATGTAGGCACGGTCAAGGGTGCCTTCGTAGGCGTGACGTACTACCTCTTTGAGTACGTTGTATTTCAGCAACTGTACGCTGGTATCGAATACCTTGTTTTGTTTCATATTCGGTGTCAGTGTATAATGTTCAATATTTCCTCATTCATCTAACTAATCGACCACAAAGATAGACAACTTTCGAGGAATATAAACTGTCGGGATAATATTTATTGAAAAAATTTATAAATTTGCCGGACAAATATTGTGATGATTAGCAAGGAAAAATAATATGTCGGATAAACTCCATTTTGAAACACTTCAAATCCACGCAGGTCGCCACGAGGATGGCACCCACTCGCGTGGTGCGGCAATCTACCCCACAGCAGCCTACGAGTTCCCCTCGTGCGACTACGCTGCCGACCTGTTCAACCTGGCCAAGATTGGCAACATCTACACCCGCTTGCAGAACCCCACCAGCAACGCCTATGAGGAGAAGGTGGCGGCACTCGAAGGTGGTGTGGGCGCATTGGCTGTGTCGTCGGGTATGTCGGCTCAGTTGGTGGTTATCACCTCGCTCTGCAAGGCGGGCGACAACATTGTGGCTGCTCCGCTGCTCTATGGTGGCACGTTCAACCAATTCAAGATCACTTTCCGTAAGATGGGTATCGACTGCCGCCGTGCAGAGAACGATAGCGTGGAGGCATTCGAGAGCCTCATTGATGAGAACACCAAGGCTATCTATGTGGAGTCAATGAGTAACCCTTCCTGCTCGGTGCCCGACTTGGATGCACTTGCCGAGTTGGCCCACAAGTGGGACATACCCTTTGTGGTGGACAACACTTTTGGTGCGTGCGGCTACCTCTGCCGCCCCATCGAACACGGAGCCGACATTGTGGTGGAGAGTGCCACAAAGTGGATTAATGGCCACGGTACGGCTATGGGCGGTGTGATTGTCGATGCCGGAACGTATAATTGGGGCAATGGTAAGTTCCCCGAACTGTGTGGTCCCTCGGAGGGCTACCACGGCCTTGTGCTGTGGGAGGCCTTTGGCCCTATGGCCTTCATCGTTAAGTGCCGTGTGGATGCACTGAGGGATTTGGGCTGCTCGCCTTCGGCCTTTGATAGCTATCTGATGCAGTTGGGCCTCCAAACCCTCGCTATCAGGTGCGAACACGAGGTGGCTTCGACGGCCAAGTTGGCCCACTACTTCCGCTCCCACCCGCTGGTGGAGAGGGTGCAGTGGGTTGGTTTTGAGGAGAACCCTTCCTATGTGAACGCACAGAAATACTACCGCCACGGCTCGTCGGCTGTCTTCTCGGTGGAACTCAAAGGTACGCTCGAAACGACCATCAAGTTTGTTGAGGCCCTCAAATTGGTAAAACATATGACGATGATTGGCGACTCTATCACGGTTGTAACTCACTCTGCATCAACCACCCACAAACAACTCTCCGACGAGGAGCAGCTGGCCGCAGGTGTAACCCCAACGCTGTTGCGTATCTCGCCCGGATTGGAGCACGCCGACGACCTTATTGCCGACTTCGAACAGGCCTTCAAAGTGGCAATGGAGTAGAATTCAAAATTCAAAATTTTCCATAGCCTCCCTAAATTCCCTAACCTCCCAGCAGCCCCCAACGAAAGAAGAAACAACTAACGGCTCAAAAACCAAATGATAGAACGCTTTGACATACCTCTGGCGTTGGAGTGCGGAGAGGTGCTCCCTTCGTTTGAGGTGGAATATACCACCTACGGTACATTGTCCCCCTCAAAGGATAATGTTATCTGGGTGTGCCACGCACTGACGGCCGATAGTCGTGTGGCCGATTGGTGGCCCCACACGGTGGAGGAGGGACGTTTTCTGGACCCTACGAAGTGGTTTGTCATCTGCGCCAACTTCCTGCTCTCGCCCTATGGTAGCACCTCGCCGGTGAGTGTAAACCCTGCTACGGGCAGACCGTGGAGGGGCGCCTTTCCGCAGGTTACCGTGAGGGATATGGTGGCAGCCCATCGTGCGTTGGCCCACAGACTCGGCATTGACCACGTTGAGTTGCTCATTGGTAGCTCCATTGGCGGATTTCAGGTGATGGAGTGGGCCATTGCGGAGCCCGACTTTGCCAAGCGTATTGCGCTGATTGCCACCTGTGTACGCTCCTCGGCGTGGGCCATTGCGTTTAATGAATCACAGAGGATGGCCATTGAGGCCGACAGTACCTTTGGCGAGGATAGCCCCACAGCGGGAGCCGCAGGTATGGCTGTCGCAAGGAGCATCGCACTACTCAGCTACCGAGGTGCAACGGCCTATAATGCCACCCAAACCGACCCCGATAGGGAAAAACTGAGTGGCTACCGTGTTACGACCTACCAACAACATCAGGGCGAAAAACTACGCCGTAGGTTTGATGCACACTGCTACTATCGACTCACCCAAGCGGTTGATAGCCACGATATCGCGCGTGGGCGTGGAGGCGATGAGGCCGAGGTGTTGCGAGGTATTAGGGCCAAGGCCCTCGTGGTGGCCATTACGAGCGACATTCTGTTTCCGCCCGAGGACCATAAGGTGATGGTGGATAACATCCCTTCGGTGGAGTATCGACTGATTGACTCTCCCTTTGGCCACGATGGCTTCTTGGTAGAGTATGAACAGTTGGACGCCATCATCAAGGAGTTTATGGCAAAATAGTAATAGAAACAATAGTCGTTAGACGTTGGACTTTGGACGTTAGACAAAATTAGATATGAACAAGAAAATCAACATAGGCCTTTTTGGTTTTGGTAGCGTGGGGCGTGGACTCTACGATGTGTTGGGTGCTGTGGAGGGTAAGGATATTACCATTCGCCGTATCTGTGTACGCAATTTGAGTAAGGATAGGGGTGTGGCTGCCGACTTCACCGACCAGCCCGACCGCATCTTCGAGGACCCCGAAATCAATATGATTGTGGAACTCATTGACGATGCCGATGCCGCCTACGCCATCGTGCGCCGTGCATTGGAGGCCCACCTGCCCGTGGTGAGTGGCAACAAAAAAATGTTGGCCTACCACCTGCCCGAACTCATCGAACTCGGCAAGAAGAATGCCACCCCGTTCCTCTACGACGCTTCGGCGTGTGGCAGTATTCCCGTCATCCGCAACCTCGAAGAGTACTACGATAACGACCTGCTGGTGAGTGTGAAAGGTATCCTCAACGGCTCCTCCAACTTTGTGCTCTCCAAGATTTTCAACGAGAATATGTCCTACGACAAGGCACTCCGCTTGGCGCAGGAGTTGGGCTTTGCCGAGAGCAACCCCTCGTTGGACTTCGATGGCTGGGACTCGCTCTTCAAACTCGTCATCCTCACCATCCACGCCTTTGGTATCTATGTTGCTCCCGAGAGCATCTTCCGCTATGGAATCTCCACGATGAACGATGCCGACATACGCTTTGCGAGCGAAAAACAGCGTCGTATCAAACTTGTGGGCCACGTTGAGAAGAGGGACGACGGAGGTGTCTACCTGTGGGTTGTACCCCAACTCATTTCGAGGGACAAATATATTTATAGCGTTGAGGATGAGTTTAATGGCGTGGTTATCAAGGGCCGCTACTACTATAAGCAGTTTATGTTTGGTCGTGGTGCGGGTGGCCACCCTACGGGTGCGGCTGTGTTGAGCGACATCACCGCTTGTCGCTACGACTACCGCTATGAGTACAAGCGTATGAACTCCGGTGCCAGCATTCACCACACCAACGACGTTGTCCACCGCATCTACTACCGCTATCGCACCGAGGAGGAGCGCAACCTCATCAACTTCCAACTCGTCAGGGAGCAGTACACTTCGGGCGAGTGGAACTATGTTGTGGGCGACGTGAAACTCTCGGACCTTGTGTCTGTCAAAGATGCGCTTGCGGGTAGGGATATATTTCTTGCGGCCTACCCTTGGAATTAAAAAAACTTGAAAAAACGCAGATTGCGGGTGAATTTTGCACCGCACTTCGATAGGCGAGTTCCTCATTTGCGAGAGCAAACTGCGGACTCGCCTTCTTGCTTGGCACAAAATTCCCCTCGCACTTTGCGTTTTTTACGTCGACCGTCGACCGTCAACCGTCAACCGACGGCATACCCCTCCGGTGTTGCACACCACCTCCCCTAACTTAGGGGAGGAGTGATTTTCCATTTTCAATTTTCCATTTTCAATTCCCTTTCTGCCCTTTCTGCCCTCAAACAGACCTCTCTGGCACTTTGTGCCACCTCCTGCTCGGCGAGGCCGCCGAGCGCAATTTCGACCACCCCTCCCTTACCTCCCCTATCGTAGGGGAGGAGTAACTTAGGGGAGGAGTAATTTTCAATTTTCAATTTTCAATTT
>JAGBGK010000066.1 GCA_017936005.1 Tidjanibacter sp. | reverse complement strand
AGCGGGCCCATAGCTCAGTTGGTCAGAGCAGCGGACTCATAATCCGAAGGTCGTGGGATCATGCCCCTCTGGGCCCACAGAATAAAAAAGGTTGCGATGCAATGTCGCAACCTTTTTTGTTTAGGCAGAGTGTCAAGTGGACTATATGCTATGCTCTACTATTCTCCACGCCTCGTCAATGTCTTTACGTTCAACCCAATGTATGCTCTCATCTCTGCGAAACCAAGTCATTTGTCGCTTGGCATAGCGACGTGAGTTGCGCTTGATGAGTTCAATGGCCTCCTCGCGGGTGATGTTGCCGTCGAACCACTCAAACATCTCCTTGTAGCCCACCGTTTGCAGCGAGTTGAGGTGTCGTAGGTGGTAAACCTTGCGAGCCTCCTCCTCCAATCCAGCCTCCATCATCAGGTCAACCCTTAGGTTGATGCGCTCGTAGAGTTCCTCTCGTGGCCAGGTGATACCTACTTTTATAATGTCAAAGGGCCTTTCGTGCTGTGGTGCGGTACGCTGTTCGGAGTAGGGGCGTCCGCTGGTGATGCACACCTCCAATGCCCTCACGACCCTTGCAGGATTGTGCCTGTCGATAACCTCCCAATGTGCCTCATCTCTTGTGTGTAACTCCTCCACCAAACTCTCCAAACCCTCCTCTTCGAGCCTACGCATCAACTCGGCCCTTACCTCGGCGGTGTCGCTGGGTAGGTCGTCAAACCCTCGGCATAGGGCATCAATGTAGAGTCCGGAGCCACCAACGGCTACGGCAGTGGAGTGGGTGCGGAAAATCTCCTCCAAACGCTCCAAAGCCTCCCTCTCGTAGCCTCCTGCGCTCAGGTCGTCCGTAGGCTCACGGTCGGCAATGAAGTGGTGCCTCACAGCGGCGAGGTGCTCCTCTTCGGGCTGTGCGGTACCAATGGCCAGACCTCGGTAGAATTGGCGTGAGTCGGTGGAGATAATCTCCGTGCCGAGCCTCTTCGCGATTTCCACCGCAAGGTCGGTTTTACCCGACCCCGTAGGGCCAACGACCACAATGAGTGTAGGGCGTTTAGTATTCATCATCGTAGCTGTCGTCGCCACCAAAATCGCCAAAGTCGTCCATCATTTCCTCGAAAATGGACTTCTCGCCACCATTTTCTGCATCGGCATCGTATTGGTCTACCGGCTCGCCGTGGGCGAACTGCACACGAGGATACTCCACACCCTCTTCGGCCTGCTTGGGCTCAATGAGTTCGAGGAAATAGGCGCGGTCGGCAAAGATATCGAATACCCAGATGAGGCGGTCGTCCATCGTGCGGATGATTTGGTGCAACTTCACATCGGACATCGCAATGGGAGCCTCCTCCTCGGGGCCCATACCCCCGCCCATATCCATCACCGTAAACTCCCTCAACTTTCTCCAACGCTCGTCGGCAAGAAAGAAAGAGGTCATACCGTCGGTATCGTAGCCCAACTCCTCACAGATGAAGTCGTTGAGGTCGAGCAGTGTCATCGAAGCATCCACTTCGTAGTCCCTTACGAATGTTGCGCTCTCGTCGCATACCATTCTGAATTTCAGTATCATAACTATTTAATTATGGTTTTGTTTCTGTCTGTCTGTTCAACCACTCCAATGTGTCCACTCCGTCGGGCCAATCGTTGAGTGTTGGCCTTTGGGCCTGACCGAAGATGGCGCTTCGGGGGTGGGAGAGAGGTGTGTGTGCGCTTATGGCCACACACTGAATGTGGGTGTCATTAGCGGATAGCCACTCCTCTACCTCGCTTGTGGTGCGGTAGGTGGCAATGTTGACCTGTGCCAAACGAGTGGGAAAAGTGGGTGAGTGTTGCAAGAGGAAAAATCCTCCATCCACCACACTCTCGCCCGTCAGTATTGCCGTAGCTTTTGCTTGGCGATAGCCTCCCACATATTTGGGCGACACAATATCTCGCTTTGGTTGGAGCGTGAGTACAAATCTTTCGAGGTCGTAGCCTTCGGGCAACCACAGCAGGGTTATGTTGCGACACCCAAGAGAGTTGTAGCGAAACATATCCTCGCCTAACTCTAATATTTCCTCCTCTGTTTCGTTACCGTTCAGCACAGCAACCGAGCTGCGGTGCCCTCGCAAAAGCGTGGGAATGGAACCATAAGTACTACCAATGGCACTCATCGCCATATCGCTACCCGAAGCAATCACCGCATCAGGCTCTTGGTTGTCGTGCAGGAGTTCGATAGGCGCACCACAACATTGCAGGAAACTGCACAAAGCCATCATCAGTGGAGTGTCCTTACTCGAAGGTTTTACCAAGCAGATGTGGCCTGCGGCAAGCACGCATAGTGTGTCGAAGAATCCTGCCAAAGGGATGTTGCCTGCACAAATCACTCCCACCTTCTTTGGCTCGGTGTGAGGTGTAATGGAGTGTGAGTCAAGCCAATCTACGACCTTGTCAATGTCAAGGAATTGTTCCTTGATGGCCTCCAATGCAAACTCTATGTCGCTGTGGGTAAACCAGGGGTTTTGCTCGCACGCCTCTCCGATGATCTCCTCGGTAAACACTCGGTGGAGGTTGTTGGTAAGTTGCGTTAAGAATGGAACGATATGTGCATAGTTGGCCTTCATCACTACAAATGTATAAATTATTTGCGGAATGTAGACATATTAATGTTTGCAAATAGCAAAAAAAGATATATCTTTGTGGTTGTAAAGATTGTCTTTGTGCGGTTTTTTCTGACCGCATTTTCCCTAAAAGTATTTTATTTATTCTGATATTATACCAAATCTATGAACAGAGAAGAAGAATTGGATGCACTGAAAAGCAAAAGCCTTTCGGAATTGAGGGAGATTGCTCGTGCATTGGGACTGGACGTTCGCTCCGGTAGGGAGAAACTCGTTGCCAAGATTGTTGGTGCTACCAACTTTGAAGAGCAGGGTGAGGCCGCTATTGAAGAGGCCGTTGTGGCACGTCGTCCACGAAAGAGAATACAGGCAAGGGTGGAGTTTTCCACCCGATTGCAAGGCGATGATGACAGCGTGGCTGCTCCCGAAGAACAGCCCGCCGAAACGACACCCGAAGTGGCCGAAGAAGAGATTGTAGAGGAGAAACCCAAACGCCGAGGTCGTCCGAGGAAAAACCCTCTGCCCGAGGAGATTGTGGCTGTGGATGCAGCGCAACAGCCCACCGTTGTCGAGCAGGCAGTTGAGCCGGTGGCCGAGTCTGCCGAGCCTGTGGTGGAGAAACCCAAACGTGGCCGCCCCCGTAAGGTGGTAGAGCCAGTGGTGGTGGAACAGCCCATAATGGAGGGCCCATCGGAGGAGGAACTCGCACTGCGTAGGGAACAGGAGGAACGCCGCAATATTCAGCGCGAGGTGGAAAATGTGGTTGTCGAGGGCGAGGGTGTGTTGGAGATTATGCCCGATGGCTATGGTTTCCTGCGCTCGTCCGACTACAACTATCTCAATTCACCCGACGATATATATGTATCCCCCTCGCAGATTAAGAATTGGGGCTTGAAGGCAGGAGATACCATCAAAGGTGTTATCCGCCCACCCAAGGAGGGTGAAAAATATTTCCCTCTGGTGAGGGCTATGGAGGTCAACGGACTCTCGCCCGAAAACCTCAGGGACCGTATGCAGTTCGAGTATATGACACCTCTCTTCCCACAGGAGAAGTTTACCCTCACGGGCAACGGACATAACAATCTCACTACCCGTACTATCGACCTCTTTGCTCCCATTGGTAAGGGCCAGAGGGGTATGATTGTGGCACAGCCTAAGACGGGTAAGACAATGATTCTACAAGAGATAGCCAATGCTATTGCCGACAATCACCCCGAGGTTTATCTTATCGTTCTGCTCATTGACGAGCGTCCGGAGGAGGTGACCGAGATGGCCCGTCACGTCAAGGCCGAGGTTGTGGCTTCCACCTTTGATGAGCAGGCTTCGCGCCACGTTAAGGTTGCCGAAATGGTGTTGGAGAAGGCTAAGAGGATGGTGGAGTGTGGCCACGATGTGGTTATTCTTTTGGACTCTATCACCCGCCTTGCAAGGGCCTACAATACCGTGCAGCCCGCATCGGGTAAGGTACTTTCGGGTGGTGTTGATGCCAATGCGCTGCACAAACCCAAACGTTTCTTTGGTGCCGCCCGTAAGACCGAGGAGCGTGGCTCGCTTACCATCATCGCTACGGCACTGATTGATACCGGCTCGAAGATGGACGAGGTTATCTTTGAGGAGTTCAAGGGTACGGGTAATATGGAGTTGCAGTTGGACCGCAAGTTGGCCAATAAACGTGTCTATCCCGCTGTGGATGTGCTGGCAAGCGGCACCCGTAGGGAAGACCTTCTTACTTCGCGCGAGGCACTGCAACGCACTTGGATACTGCGTCGCCACTTGGCCGATATGACCTCTGTGGAGGCTATGGAGTTTATGCAGATGCAGTTGCAGAACACCGCCAGCAACGAGGAGTTTTTGATTACGATGAACAAATAGAAACATAAACAAAACGACTGACACTATGAAGAAACTTGCAATTTTTATGTTGAGCCTTATGACGTTGTGTAACGTGCAGGCTCTCTTTGGTTGGGGTGCGACCGGACACGATGTGGTGGCTGCCATTGCAGAGAACAACCTTAATAAGAAGGCTCGAAAGGAGCTTGATAAGTTGCTCGATGGTCGTTCGATTGTCTATTACTCCTCGTGGATGGACGGCTTGCAAAACTCGCCCTATTGGAGAGATGGCTACAACCAGACCAAAACGTGGCACTATGCTAATGTGGATGAGGGCCACACCTACCAAACGATGCCTAAAAATGAGAAAGGAGATGTTGTGCAGGCACTCACCAAATTGACCGATGAGTTGACTAATAACTATGATAACCTTACCGATAGTATGCGTCAGGACTATGTGAAGATGATTGTTCATATGGTGGGTGATATGCACTGCCCGATGCACGCCGGAAGACTCTCCGACTTGGGAGGTAACCGTGTGAAGGTAAGGTGGTTTGGTAAGAATACAAACCTCCATTCGGTGTGGGATAGTAAGATTGTGGAATCGGCTCACAATTGGAGTTACAGCGAGTGGGTAGAGCAGCTGGACCGCACAAGTAAGGAGTATAAGAAGAGTGTGATGTGTGGCACCTATGAGGAGTGGTTTGCAGAGACCGTGAATGAGGCAGGGCGCATCTATCGCTACATAGAGGATACGGGTGCCGAGAATCCTACCTATCCTACCAGTTTGTCTATGATTTTTCGGACCTTTTGGAGGACCGCTTGTTGGTTGCCGGCTACCGCTTGGCTTATGTGCTGAATACTATTTTTGGCAAGTAGGAGTACAATTGGACGAATAAATGTCTATATTTGTGGTCGCAAACGATGCGCGGAATGATTGTTGCATCCTTGCGCCACAAATTTTGCGGAAATAGCTCAGTTGGTAGAGCATTGGCTTCCCAAGCCAAGGGCCGCGGGTTCGAGTCCCGTTTTCCGCTCACAATCAGAAGGATGGCAAAGGCCATCCTTCTGATTTTAGAGTATGAAGAGTTTTTCACCCGCGGCCCTTGTGTGCCCCCTGTCAGGGGGATAGGGGGTGTAAAAAAAAGATTTCGCGGAAAAAGCTCGCGCACAGCGCGGGTTCGAGTCCCGTTTTCCGCTCAAAATCAGAGGGATGGCATTTGCCATCCCTCTGATTTTTTAGCCGAACAGACGTGTTGCTCAATAATCTTGACGGTTGACGGTTGACCACATCTAATGGTCCTTGTACATTTCCGAGTAGAAGTTGATATTCTCCTTTATGAGAATGTCCATCGGCATAAAGTTGTCGCGCAAGGGTGGAGTGGTGCCAAAGGCAAGCCACTCTGCAAGTGCGTTGACTCCTCGGCGTAATTGCACCTGTGTACGCTGAACAATCAGATATTTGACCACTCCGCTACGCACCGCCTCGATGTTCTGGTCGAGGATGTCAAAACCAACCAAACGAAGTCCTTTTATGCCACGTTCGCGAATGTAGTCGGCAATGAGGTGTACTCGTGAGTTGAATGTTACAATGTGGCGAATGTCGGGGTGTTCGCCAAAAAACTTATCCATCAAGGCAAAGTTGTGGGCCTTGTCGTAGGGACGCAGAAACTCGTTGTAGATGCGCAATTCGGGTAGGTTGGAGGCGACATAGTCGGTAAAGCCGTGGCGACGTGCGAGGGTGGGGTTGTCGGCAATGCCACCGCCACGCTCAATACGGAAGTTTACAATGCTTTGCGGTGGCTCGTCGCCCAACAGAAGTGATGCGGCTAGGTATCCACTCTCCCACATCGGGATACCATAGTAGGCCAAATAGTCAGCCTCGCTAACCTTCGAGTCGATAAACACAAGCGGAATTCCTTTCTCTTTCAGATAACGGCTTAATTCGATGGTTTCGTCCCTATAAATAGGAGCTATAATTACCGCCTGCGGAAGGTTGGCTTTGAGCTTTTCGATGGCAGCAACAAAGTCCTCTCGTGAGAATTGGTCATAGGTGAGGGTGTCGATGGAGATGTTGTAGCTCACGGCATCCTTCTCCGCACTCTCTATGGCCTTGTCCACCAACTCCCAATACTCTCCGCTACCAAACGAAGGAAGCAGGCAGCAGATGTGATAGTGTTTTTTGTTGGCCAAAAGAGAGGCGTTGGTGTTTAGCGTATAGCCCAACTCTTCCATAGCCTCCATAACCTTACGGCGACTCTCCTCGGCCACACCGCTACGATTGTGCATAACCCTGTCGACCGTGCCAATCGAGAGGCCGGCTTGACGGGCAATATCCTTCACAGTAACCTTCTTTGTGCTCATATCAATGGCGGTTTTGTAACAAAATTCTTCACAAAGATACTAAATTTTCACAGAAATCTTCGTGTACGTACACGAAATAAGAAAAAAAGTGTATCTTTGTAGTTGGTTAATTTTGGCTAATTTTGTTTTAACACTTTATATTAAACACTTTTAATTATGAAAATCGTAACTTTTGGTGAGATTATGTTGCGTCTGTCGCCCGCAGGACAGAACAACCGTTTTGTTCAGGCAGACCGTTTTGACGTGGTTTATGGTGGTGGTGAGGCCAATGTTGCAGTTAGCTGTGCTAACTATGGCCACGATGCCTACTTCGTGACCAAATTGCCCAAGCACGAGATTGGCCAGTCGGCTCTCAACTCGTTGCGTCGCTATGGTGTACACACCGACTTCATTGCTCGTGGTGGCGACCGCCTTGGTATCTACTACTTGGAGAGTGGCTCGGCTATGCGTCCCAGCAAGGTTATCTACGACCGCGCTCACTCGGCCATTGCAGAGGCAAACATTGAGGACTTCGACTTTGATGCAATCATGGAGGGTGCCGATTGGTTCCACTGGTCGGGTATCACCCCAGCAATCTCCGATAAGGCTGCCGAGTTGACCAAACTCGCTTGCGAGGCTGCAAAACGCCACGGCGCTACCGTGTCGGTTGACCTCAACTTCCGCAAGAAACTCTGGACCAAAGAGAAAGCACAGTCGATTATGCGCCCCTTGATGCATTATGTTGACGTTTGTATCGGTAACGAGGAGGATGCAGAGCTTTGCTTGGGCTTCAAACCCGATGCTGATGTGGAGGGTGGTAAGACCGATGCAGAGGGCTACAAGGCTATCTTCGAGCAGATGAAAAAAGAGTTCGGCTTCAAGTATGTTATCTCCACTCTTAGGGAGTCGCTTTCTGCAAGCCACAACGGTTGGAAGGCTATGATTTACAACGGTGAGGAGTTCTATGTGAGCAAACGCTACGACATTCTTCCCATTGTTGACCGTGTAGGTGGTGGCGACTCGTTCAGCGGCGGTATGATTCACGGTCTGCTGACCAAACCCACCCAGGGCGAGGCTTTGGAGTTCGCTGTGGCTGCTTCGGCACTCAAACACACCATCAATGGCGACTACAACCTTGTGTCGATTGACGAGGTGGAGGCTTTGGCCGGTGGCGATGGTAGCGGTCGTGTTCAGAGGTAATATGTTGAACGTACAATTCAATAACAGAATACAATATGGCAAAATTTAATAAGATGGCCGTTATGGCCGCAATGCAGGCTACCGGTATGGTGCCCGTGTTCTACGATGCCAATGTGGAGGTGTCGAAACAGGTTTTGAAGGCTTGCTACGAGGGCGGTGTGAGGGTGTTTGAGTTCACCAACCGTGGTGATTTCGCAGCAGAGGTGTTTGCCGAGCTGATGAAGTTCTCGCTCAAAGAGTGCCCCGAGATGATTTTGGGCGTGGGCTCTATTGTTGACGCTCCCACCGCAGCACTCTACATCCAGT
>JAGBGK010000065.1 GCA_017936005.1 Tidjanibacter sp. | reverse complement strand
GTGTGCAAGAAAAATGCGGTTTTAAGTATATGTTCACGAAATGCAACGTGTCATCACAATTGGTTGGTGAGTTGCGCACGGAACACATTACTTGCCTAACAAAGATGGAATGGTTAACAAATAAGTAAATTCGAATTTAACTAACGTATTCAAAAATAAGATTAATATATCACAGGTGTACAACAAATTCATGGTAATTTAATACCCACAACCATTTGGAAAGTTAATTTGGTGATGGGTATCTTTTTTAATACCCGAGCATATCAAGGCACACTCTAATTCTCAACACGGGTATCTTTTTTAATACCCGTAAATAAGGGCGGTTGTGGAAGAATTTTGAGGGAAGTATTAGGGTGTTAGGCGTGGAACGTGGGAGGTGGTGCGTGGGACACAATCCTTGGGTGTTACTATTCACACCTAAGGATTTGGAGAGTGATACAGAGAACTAATTGAAATACAAGATGCTGGCGAGCTACCTGCAAAAGCAAGGATACAATACAGAGAAAAACCAAAACAGAGGCGGTGATAACCGCCTCTGTTTTGGTTTATTTGTGGTCAAAGCCACCTTACAAGTAGTTATGGTCGGGGGCTTCTTCCACGCCATTATCCTCCAACACCCAAATCTCGAAAATCAAAGGTGTGAATGGCAGAATCTCGGTACTAACAATAACCTTACTTTCCTCCTCCTCATCCTCATTGGAGGGTGTGGATGTCGGCTGATTATACATCTGGTTATAGAGCGATGCGTAGTACATCGAGTTGTAGTAGTCGTCGTAGTAGCCACCATAACCACCATAGCCACCATAGCCGTAGCCACCGTAGCCTCCACCATACATATTCATATAGGTATAATAGTTCAGGTAGTTATAGTAGGACGAATAGTCGAAATCCGAAGACGACGAACTGCTTGTGGTCGCTTTGGCAGCACTGCCCGAGATACCATAACCGTAGGCCGATGTAAAGACGGTGCGGATGTGGTCGCCATAGCAAGCCTGACAGCAAGCCTGCTTGAAGCCCTCAATCATCTTCGTTTCGGTGTTCTTCATATCCCACTTCATTGGGCCCTCGTTGAGAATCTCGCCCCAAGCCCTCATCTGCACCGAGTCGATGTTGCTATCGAAGACGAAGCCATCGAGGAAATAGGCCTTATAGTAGCAAGTGAGCACAGAGTCCTTCACCACCGAATCCCTCTTGAAGGGGAAAGGATTTTGCAACTGCACATAGAGTCCCTTGTGGCCCTTCAACGAGTCGGCAGCATTCATACCCCAACGCTCCACATAGGAGCCAATGGCCACCTCCTCCTCTTCGATGGGCTGGGTGGTCATCTCCAACAGCTCCAAAGAGTCGACAATCACGGGCACACTGCCGGGCAGACCAAACTGTCCGTTGTAACCCACGTTGGTCGAGGAGTAACCCGATGCGGCCATATAGCTACCCGAAGGCATAATAACCCTCACCATATCGCCCACTCTCATATGAGTCAGCGCCTCCCTTGTACCTTTGGGCAACAAGGAGTTCTCTTTGTGAAGGTGTACAAAGTCGGGCACATAGTGTGTGCGGCGGTTGTAGGTACCCTGCACCTTTGCCACCGCTGCGCTACGGGTGTAGAAGACATCCTCGTCGAGGGTCTTACCCGTGTAGTTGATACGCACCCAATCGTTCTCCTCTGCCAGCGAATCAGCCTTGGGATCTAGAACGGGAGCTTTGTGTATCCAAAGGATATAGGTACCGTCGTCGGTCTTCATCCACTCGGAATATTCCGTGAAATCCACGTTTTTCTCCATCCACGCCTCCAATGCTTGTTCCTCGTGGCCGGAGGTATCAAGGCCGCTATTTTTGGCACAGCCAACAGCCAACACCATAGCCACCAAGGCGGCAAATGCTATTTTGAGAGTCTTTATCATAATGGTCAATATCTGCTCTAATTTTTCTTAATCTTCTCCACGTTGAGTACCCACATCAGGGCTGTGTTCTCCTCCACCGTACCCATAGCACTGCTGCCATAGCCGTTGTTGGAAGTGAGGAACACCGCCACAGAGTCACCCTCCATACGTCCCACTAACGCCTCTTCGAGGCTGGTTAGTATCTCGCCTCCGCCAACTTTTATGCGCCTTGGGGAGAAATCCCAATAGGAAGAGTCGAAATCGGGATAGAACTTATCCATCAGCCACTTCTTGTTGGTATAATATGGCTTATTTGCGGGAGTGGAAGTGAAAACGTAAGCCTCAAAGTTGAACACCAGACTATCGCCCACGGCGATGGTCTGCGGCTCGGCAGGAAGTGTGCCTGCATCGGCCAACTTGTTGCCGGCCACATAGACAAAAACGCTATCGCCCACAAGCTCAAATTCGGCATTCTTGCTTGCAAGGAAACGTTCTATCTGTGTGCGTTGTTTGGGTACAAACTCATTGGAGCCTTCACAGCCCACCAATGCGCTCACTATCAACCCAATAGCCAACGCCCAAATTGCTATTTTCATTCTCACCTTCATACTCAATCGACAAAGATAGGAAAAAGAATTGAGAATTATGAATGGAGAGTTGAGAATTTTCCACCTTAATGATGGTATTACATTGCCCCCAACACCTAATTCTCAATTCTCAACTCTCAACTCTCAATTCCTTTGTTGGTGGAGGGCAGACTCCACCAACAAAGGTCTACTCTTCGTTCACGGCCACGAGGTTCCTATCGCCATAGCCGTTGTCAATCTTGGTAACGTGGGGGAAGAACTTCTGCGTCCTCACCCACTCCAACGGATAGACAGCCTGCTCTCGTGAGAACTCGTGCGCCCATTCGCCAACCACCTCCGCAGCGGTGTAGGGAGCGTTCACAACGAGCGCGGGAACGCTCTGTGCCTCCTTCAAAATCTCCACCAAAGCATCGCAGAAGCGGTCCATCTCCTCCTTGCTCTCACTCTCGGTAGGCTCCACCATAAGGGTGTCGTGCACGGGGAACGAGAGGGTTGGAGCGTGGAAACCGTAGTCCATCAGTCGGTGTGCCACATCACCCACCTCCACGCCATACTCCTTACGGAAGTTGGTGAGGTCCAAAATCATCTCGTGTCCTACCCTACCACTCTCACCAGAGTAGTAGGTGCGGAAGCTATCTTTCAGCTTGCAGGACATATAGTTGGCGTTCACGATAGCCATCTCGGTAACTTTCCTAAGGCCCTCGGCACCCAGCATTTTGATATAGCCATAGGTGATAGGCAGCAGCAGTGCGCTACCCCAAGGCGAACTCGACACAGCCGTAATGCCCTCCTCGCCACCGGTCGATTGTACAGAGTGAGATGGGAGGAATTTCACAAGGTGCTCGGCCACACACACGGGACCCACACCGGGGCCACCGCCACCGTGGGGCATTGCAAAGGTCTTGTGGAGGTTGAGGTGGCACACATCGGCACCGATAAATCCGGGGTTGGTGAGGCCCACCTGTGCGTTCATATTGGCACCGTCCATATAGACCTGACCGCCAAACTCGTGCACCGTGTCGACAATCTCCCTGATGCGGCTCTCGAACACACCGTGGGTGGAGGGGTAGGTAACCATCAGACCTGCCAACTCGGCCTCATACTGCTCGGCCTTGGCTTTGAGGTCGTCCACGTCGATATTGCCATTGGCATCACAAGCCACCGTTACAATCTTCATACCTGCCATAGCGGCCGATGCAGGGTTGGTACCGTGAGCCGATGCGGGGATGAGGATGATGTTGCGATAGCCCTGCGAGCGACTCTGGTGGTAGGCCCTGATAATCATCAGACCTGCATACTCGCCCGCTGCACCCGAGTTGGGTTGGAGCGTACAACCTGCAAAGCCTGTGATGGTTGCAAGGTCCCTTTCCAGCTCGGCAATCATCGCCAGGTAGCCCTCGGCCTGCGCTGCGGGAGCAAAGGGGTGCATTGCCGCAAAGCCCGCCAACGAGAGTGGTTACATCGTAACGGCAGGGTTGAGTTTCATCGTACACGAGCCGAGTGAAATCATACTGTCGGCCAACGAGATATCCCTATGTTCGAGCCTCTTGATGTAGCGCATCAACTCCGTTTCGGAGTGATATTTATTGAACACGGGCTGAGTCAATATTGCGCTCTCCCTGACAAGGTCGGCAGGCACCACCGAAGCCTCCTCGTCGATTTTCACACTCTTGGGCATCTTCTTACCTGCTGCCTCGGCAAAAATCTCCACAATCTCGGCCACCTCCTCGGGGGTTGTAATCTCGTCGAGGCTCAACCTCACCCTATCCTCTGCGGGATAGAAGAAGTTGATACCGTGGGCGAGTGCGATGTCCTGCACCACAGCGGCCTCGGCACCCACTTCGAGGGTGTCGAAATAGCACTCCGAGCGCAACTCATAGCCGAGGTGTTTGAGAGCCTCGGCAAGGGCTACGGTGTGGGAGTGGATATGTTGGGCGATACGTTTCAGTCCCTCGGGGCCGTTATACACAGCATAGAAGCCCGACATTGAGGCCATAAGTGCCGAAGCGGTACAGATGTTCGACGTAGCCCTCTCGCGTTTGATGTGTTGCTCGCGGGTTTGCAGAGCCATACGCAGGGCCCTATTGCCGAGCCTATCCACCGACACGCCAATGATACGTCCCGGCATATTACGCTTGTAGGCATCCTTGGTGGCCATATATCCCGCACTTGGACCACCAAAGCCCATCGGCAGACCAAACCTCTGCGACGAGCCAACGGCAATGTCGGCACCCCACTCTGCGGGTGCTTTCAGCAACACAAGTGCCATAAGGTCGCACACTGCTGCCACCTTTGCACCGGCCGTGTGGGCTGCCTCAGCAAAGGCAGTATAATTTCTCACCTCGCCTGCGGCTGCGGGGTACTGCACAATGGCTCCAAACTCTCGGCCCGAAAATTCGTACTCCTCGAAGTTGTCCACCACCAGCTCAATACCGAAAGGCTCACTACGGGTGAGCAGTACGTCCAGCGTCTGGGGGAAGATGTTGGCATCCACAAAGAGCACATTCACCCCCGCCTTCTGCTGCTCCCTTGTGCGGAGAGCATACATCATCAGCATAGCCTCGGCGGTGGCCGTTGCCTCGTCCAGCAACGAGCAGTTGGCAATCTCCATACCCGTCAGCGACACCACCATAGTCTGGAAGTTCAACAGAGCCTCCAACCTACCCTGCGATATCTCGGCCTGATAGGGTGTGTAGGAGGTGTACCACGAGGGGTTCTCAAAGACGTTGCGAATGATGGCCGCAGGTATCGAGTTGGGATAGTAGCCCATACCGATAAACGAACGCAGCGTCTGGTTGCGCTCGGCCAACGAACGGATGTGGGCGGCAAACTGCACCTCGGTCATAGGCTCGTCGAGGGCGAGTGGTTTGTGTAGGCGTATGCTCTGTGGCATAACCTGACCGATGAGTTCATCAACACTCTTAACACCGATGGTGTCGAGCATCTCCTTTACGTCCCTCTCCGAGGGGCCGATGTGTCGGTTTACGAATTGTTCAAGCATATAATTTAGTTTTTGTCAACCGTCGAACGTCAACCGTCGAACGTCAATTTTTTATTGTCAATTTCTATTTCTCCCTACGCCATTGCCGCCGCGATAGCCTCTGCCATCTGGTCCACAGCTCCCTGCAACTTCTTGCCGATGAGCATCTTCATCATCATATTCAGCTCGGCGTGTACCACAATGCGCATACGGGTATCGTAGGGGGCCACCTCCTTCATCTGCAACCAGAAGGTAAAATCCACCGGCGAGCCCTCGTCGCCCTGAATTTTGATGGTCTTGTTCGGCTCCCTATCCACAATACGCAGACGCGCGGTCATACCTTTGAGTTTGAACGAGCAACTATCCTCGTCGGCACTCCACTCCTCCACCTTGTCGGCGAGCATAGGGGTAAAGTTGCTAAACGAGGAGAGTGCGGTGTAGATTTGGTCGGCCGAGCGACGTATCTGATGTTGTTTGCTTTCGTATTTTTCCATCTCTTAATTTGTAATTATGGCCTAAATTTAGTTATTTTGTGGGAGTTATGCTACTATTTTACGAAAATAAATTTTTCCGTTTCCTTTCGGCCTCCTCCACAGGTGTTGCAATGGAGGGCGAGCCCACCTACATAGTAGGTGAGAGTGAACAACTTACACCCGAAGTGCTCCTCTCGGCCATTGGCCCACACCATTCGCTCAACATCATTTGTGCCAACCCACAGAGCACCCTCGAAGCCTTTTGTGAGAGGCTTGTGGTGGTGAGGGCTGCGGGTGGTTTGGTGGAGAACTCCGCCGGCGATATTCTCATAATTCGTCGCAAGGGGTGGCCCGACCTACCCAAAGGACACATTGACGAGGGGGAGAGCTCTGAGCAGGCCGCCATTCGTGAGGTGCAGGAGGAGACGGGACTCTGCGAGGTGGAGATTGTGGCCCCACTCTGCACCACACGCCACTTCCACAATGCCTACGGCCGTTGGGAGGTCAAGCAGACCGATTGGTACCTGATGTATGCCGAGGGCGAAAACCCAACCCTCACTCCCCAAGAGGGCGAACAAATCACCTCGGCCGAGTGGCTGAGGGCCCGCAGGCTGTGGAATGCCGTCGAGGAGAGCTACTCAACCATCAAGGTTGTTTTTGAAAAATTTTTGGAATACAAAATAAGTAATTAAATTATTTTAATTACACATAGTGAGCCGTTAAAAAAATACACCACTCCAACATTGCAGTTAATAAAATATTTTACTATCCCAATATGAAAATTGCAAATTTATTAAAAACAGTAGTAGCGGCACTCCTCCTCGTAGGATGTGGCCACAACACAACCCCCGAAGTTATGAAATTCACCAACAACCTCACTCCCGAAGAGATTGCCGCAGGCAAGTTCACTCCCGAGGTGATGTGGAAGATGGGACGTGTAGGTAGTCAGAAACTCTCGCCCGACGGCACCCTTGCCGTCTTCACCATCACCTATTATAATATGGCCTCCAACAAGGGTAAAACCGACCTCTACCTTATGCCCGCCGAGGGCGGAGAGGTGGTGCGACTCGTCAGGAACGCATCCTCGCCACAGTGGGCCGGTGGTCGCATCTACTATATGGCCGGCGATGGTCAGGTGTGGAGCATACTCCCCGATGGTAGCGACAAAGTGAAGGTTACCGACGTGGAGGGCATCGAGAGTTTCGGCATCGCCCCCGCAGAGAACGCACTCTTCTACACCAAGAAGGTGCACGTTGTGGACATCAACTCCTCGGACGTGTATGCCGATGCCGACAAGTCGAAGGCCCGCATCTACGACGACCTGATGGTGCGCCACTGGGACTATTGGGACGAGGGTAACTATTCCCACATCTTCGTAGCCCCTATGGATGGTGGCGTTGTGAAGGAGGGTAAGGACATTATGGAGGGCGAGCCTTGGGATGCCCCCCTGGCACCCTACTTCGATGCCGAGGAGATTGCGTGGAACAATGCGGGTACGGCTCTGGCCTACACCTGCAAGCGACTCACAGGTGCCGCCTATGCCATATCGACCGACTCGGATATCTTCATTTATGACCTCGCAACGGGCCTCACACGCAACATCTGCAAGGAGTGGGGCGCAATGTGGGGCTACGATAAATACCCCGTGTGGAGTCCCGACGACACGATGATTGCCCTGCGCAGTATGCGCCGTGCGGGCAACGAGAGCGACAAGGAGAGGCTCTTTGTGTGGTTTGCAAAGGACGGCACAATGAAGGACCTCACCCCCAACTTCGACTACAACGCATCCAACGTGGTGTGGGAGGGTAACGACACGCTCTACTTCATCGCACCCATCACCGCTACCCACCAGATTTGCCGTGTTGGGTTGGACGGCTCGCCTGTGGAAGTGCTCACCTCTGGCGACCACGACATCAACTCGTTCAGCAAGGTGGGCGACAAATTCTTGGTACATATGAATACCATTATGAAGGCCCCCGAACTCTACACCCTCGACAAGGATTGGGCTCTCTGTCAGGCCACCTTCATCAACCAACAAATCTACGACAACATCCCTATGGGTAGGTGCGAGAAGCGTTGGGTGAAGACAACCGATGGCAAGCAGATGCTCACTTGGGTAATCCTGCCTCCCGACTTCGACGAGAGCAAGAAATACCCCACCCTGCTCTACTGTCAGGGCGGTCCACAGAGCGTTGTGAGCCAATTTTGGAGCTACCGTTGGAACTTCCAGCTGATGGCAGCCGAGGGCTACGTTGTGGTTGCTCCCAACCGTAGGGGCCTGCCTTCGTTTGGTCAGGAGTGGCTCGACCAGATTTCGGGCGATTACAGCGGCCAGAACATCCGCGACTACCTCTCGGCCATCGACGATGTGGCCCGTGAGCCTTGGAGCGACGAGGAGAGGTTGGGTGCTGTGGGCGCAAGTTATGGTGGCTACTCGGTCTATTACCTCGCCGGCCACCACGAGGGCCGTTTCAAGGCACTCATCTCCCACTGCGGTATCTACAACTTCGAGAGTATGTATGGCCACACCGAGGAGATGTGGTTTGTGAACAACGACTACGGCGGTGCCTATTGGGACGAGAAAAACCGCACAGCACAGCGCAGCTACCGCAACTCGCCCCACAAAGACGCAGCCGCTTGGGATACCCCAATCCTGATTTTCACCGGTTTGAAGGACTACCGCATCCCCTACACCCAGAGTTTGGAGGCCTTCACTGCGGCCAAGTTGCAGGGCGTACCGGCCAAGTTGGTAGCCTTTGAGAACGAGGCACACCAGGTGTTCAAGCCCCAGAACTCGCTCGTGTGGAATAGGGAGTTCTTCGGCTGGCTCAACAAATACCTCAAATAGTATTGAAAAAGACGTTAGACTTTCGACGTTGGACGTTAGACAAAAGAACCATGTACACAGCCGATAGACGAGAGGGTAACCACCTCTGCGACATACTTTTCCGACTCTTCGGACACGCCAGCATCAGCATCTCCCACGCAGGGCGACACATCTACGTTGACCCCTGTCTGTGCGAGTGCGACTACGTTGGCCTGCCCAAGGCGGACCTCATCCTCGTAACCCACCACCACGACGACCACTTCGACCCCAAGGCCATTGAGTATCTCTCCAAGGCGGCCACAATGGTTGTGTGCCCAACCCATATGATGGAGCAGATTGATGGCGCACTCGACCTCGGCCCCGGCCAGAGGATGCACCTTATGCCGTGGGGTATGGTCGAAACGGTGGCTGCCTACAACATTGAGCGACCGCAGTACCACCCCCGCGAGAGGGGCGATATAGGCTATGTGTTGACCATCGCCGGCAAGCGTATCTACATCGCAGGCGACACCGAGCAGACCCCCGAAATGGTGGCCGTACCCGATGTGGACTATCTCTTCCTGCCCGTCAACCTACCTTATACGATGACGGTGGATTCGGCTGTGGAGGCGGCCCGCAAGATTAACCCCAAGGTCTTCTACCCCATCCACACCATTGGCACTCCGCAGGAGGATATTGAACGCATACCCTCACTGCTGGCCGACACCGACATCGAGGTATTCATTGCACCAATGGAATAGGTGGTTTAACGCCAACGACACCCACACAACAAACGAGTTGGGCTACCTTTTAGGGGTAGCCCAACTCGTTTTCATATCTTCTGATACTCTATTCCTTCTCCACCACACACACAGGGATAGGCTCCATCTTGTGGCGGTTGGCTCGGTTGCGGCGGGTGTAAATCTCAAACACCACCCTCTGGCGGCCCTCGAAGTCCTCAGCCACAGCACCCCTCTCGCTCTCGGCCATAGCCCACTCCAACTCGGGGTAGGTGGCACCAATCTGGTCCTCGTCGCTACGGTCATCGCCAAAGAGTCCATCGGTGGGCTTGGCACAGAGGATGGAGTCGCACACGCCCAGATAGGCTCCCAACTCAAAGACCTCGGTTTTTGTGAGGTCGCCAATGGGGCTTATATCCACGCCGCCATCGCCCCACTTGGTGTAGAAGCCAATGCCGAAGTCCTCAATCTTGTTGCCCGTACCTGCCACCAGCGCACCCCTCAGGCCTGCATAGTAGTAGAGGGTTGTCATACGCAACCTCGCACGGGTGTTGGCCGTAGTGAGGTCATAGAGAGGGCCCTCCTCCTTGGGCAGTACCGACAGCAGAGCCTCATAGGGGTCGGTCAGTTCGGCCGTTGCACGCTCCACGTTGGGATAACGAGCCAGAAGGTTGTCGATGTGCTCGGCAGCACGACTCACCTGCGCTGCGGCCTGATGTATGGGCAACTCCACACACAGCGTTGGCAAGCCCGTGCGTGCACACAAAGCCGACACCACAGCCGAATCCACACCGCCCGAAATGCCCACAACAAAACCCTTCGAGCCACATTTTTTGACATAGTCGGTCAACCAACCGACAATCTGACTTGCTACTTTTTCGTTGTTCATACCTTATTACGTCAACCGTCGACCGTCGACCGTCGACCGTCTGTTTTTAATTAGTAATTAGTAGAGAGTAATTAGTAAATAATTTTCGCTGACCGCTGAAAAACACACCTCTCCGGCTTTCAGCCACCTCCCCTAACTTAGGGAAGGAGTAATTTTCAATTGACCAAGCTTCGCTTGCTCTAAAATGCTCCCGCTCGGCATAGCTTGCAAGCAATCTCTGCTCTCGCTTACTCGCATTTGCTTCCATTTTCAATTCGAGTGCATATCGTGAGGGAAATTTTGTGCCAAGCAAGCGAGCAAGTCCGCAGTTTACAAGCGGTAAATGAGGAACTTGCGAGGCGCAGGTTGGTGCAAAATTTACCCACGATAGGTGCTCGTAGCCCTAAAAGGTGAGGGCAACACCCACACGTCCTCCAACGCCCAACGCACGATAGGTCGCCCACTCGTAGATGGTCTGGTTGAGAAGATTGTCGCCCCTGAGCCACACTGTCAACTTGTTGGTAAACTCCCACTCGGCCCTCACGCCGAGGTCAACATAGCCAGGCATCGCAACCTCGCCCTTGACCACAAAGTCATCACCACCCCTTGCCACAAGCTGTGCGCTCGTGGAGGTAGCACCCTCGGCAGTGAGCGCAAGGTGCAGCCTCTTGATGGGCGAATAGTTCACCGCAAGGTGTCCTTTGAGCTTGCGAATGGAATAGGCGTTGTCGCCCACCACCGCAGCCTCGGTGTGGTAGCTCGGCAAGTTGAAACGCACACCACCATCCACCGACAAACCACGCAGAGGACTCCACCCAAAAGCTCCCTCCACATACCACATATCTACACCCTTGGCATCGGCTCCCCACAGCAACACGGGTGAACCTTCCAATACTCTGGTATAGAAATATTTGGACAGGTGCTCAAAGCCACCTTTCAGTTCGTAGTCAAACACACCCAGCGCACCCTTTACGCCCACCTCGCCACGATAGACCTTGCGAGAGTCGGAAGGCAGAAGGTTATGGTAGGGATTGGTCCAAAGGGTTGGCGCAAAGAGTCCAGCATCAATATCGTTGCTAATCTTCACCCAGGGCACCACCTTCGGGTTGCGCACCCAAGCCACGTCAACCGACCCAATGAGTCCTCGCCAACTCTGCACCGCACCGGGATAGACCATATAGTCATATCCGGCCATAACATTCACGGGCAACCACTCGCCGATGCGGAAGTTCCACTCCGGAATGAGCGTTACGGAGGTGTCGTAATATGGGCTCCATCCCGTAGAGCGCACCCCGTAGTAATACATCGTAACCCTGCTCGGCAGCCACCTCTTGATGCTATCGAGTCCATCCAGCGCAAAGTCCACACAGTAGCGCCACATTGTGCCATCCTCGGCTGCGGCCCTACCTGCGCCATAGTTGGCCAGCGCATAGTTACCCCTCACTCGGGCAGTGTAGGAGAGGTCGGACTTCTCGGAGAAATCTCCCGACACCCTCACTTCGGCCCTGATAGCGTTGTTGTCTATGATGTTTCTTGGGGCCACCACACCCACGCCACCGTAGGGGTTAGCCACCACGCCCTGATACTCCACATCGGCCACTAACCTTGTATTGAGGCTATCGCCCAGAGGGGTGGCATAGTGGGTGGCGAGGCGGTTTTTGAGCATCAGTCCCGACACTTTTTCGTTGTCCACAGTGGTCTGTCGGGCCTCCACCCCTTCGTGATTTAGGGCCACAACCAAAAGTCTATCCCTACTCTGCACGGGGGTACAATAGAAGTCTAACTCGCTTTGGAGCGGCGCACCTGCACCTATATTAAGGTAGAACCGCTCGGGCCTACTCCACCCTGCGGTACTATACTCCACGGGGGTAATCTTCTCCGTGGTGAAGTTACTCCTCTGCGCCACCGACACGATGGAGTATCGCATCTGTGGGCGCACAATGGTGGTATCGAGCAGTGTGGGTTCAATCTCTATGCGTTCAGCCTTCGACACGCCTGCCGAGTAGTCCTTCTCTATCTCCACCTGTTTGGTAAACACTTCGGGCTCTTGTGCCACAGCGACACCCACCAACAGTGCAAAGATGGTTGTTATAATAATTCTCCTATTCATATTGTTCTTCTATTTATCAAGTCCCGCAATTCGCTCCTTTGCAATCTCCACAATGCCATCATCGGCGGTGGCGGAATATCCGTCCACGATACTCTGATAGGTGGCCCTCGCCTGGAACAAATCGCCACGGCTCACATAGACATCGCCCAATAGTAGGAACGACTTGGCGAGCCAATAGGCGTGTGGCGTACCCCTCTCGGCAAACTCATAGACGAGCTCTTCGGCCTTCTCGAAACTACCATATTGGAACGCCGTTTCGATGATGATGTAGGCACTTTCAGCTCCCTCGGGCGAGGTCACCTCACGGCTCAGACGGCTGAATATAGCCACCGCTGGGTTACGTTTACCCACGCTCATCAGAGCCTTTGCCTTTGCAAACTCGGCCTGGCGCACAAGTTGTGGCGTAGCGTCCTCGCTGGCAACCACAAAGTCGGCTGCCACAACCACACTATCGGCCACACCCTCGGCCACCACCGCATCCATATATCCTTTCAGGGCCTCCTTACGTTTGGCAGGAGTGGAGGCTATCGTGGCGAGCTGCTTGTAGGCTGCCGCTGCCACCGAGTGGTTACTACCCTGTGCCGCCACAGAGGCCATCTTCTCATAGCCACGCTGGGTGTAGGGGTTGTAGTACATAGCCGTGAGCCTACCCAGCAGTTCCATCGCACCTTCTGTGTTGCCCTCGGCCACACGGCAGTCGGCTGCATAGTAGAGTGCTGCTGCCGAGTAGAGTCCGTCGGGGTTTTCCGCCAGGTAGGTGTCGAAGGCTGCCGAGGCTGTGGCCTTGTCGCCTGCGATATAAATCTTCTGTGCGGCCACAAAGCCCAACGAATCGCGCTGCATAGCACCAATATCGTCGGTCATACCAACCGAAGCAGCATAGTCGAAGTAGTCGTCCACCTTGTTCTGGTCCACATAGATGTTCCTAATCTCGTCCAGCGCATTGTGTGCTGCCACCGAGCCTTTGGACGAAGCCACCACCTTTTTGTAGTTAGCCAAAGCCTTGTCGTCCTTACCGAGGTTGCGGTAGGCAAGGCCGAGGTCGCTCAGGGCCGACACATACCACGTGGAGGTGGGATATTTGTTCACAAAGTGTTCGAGTCGTCGGGCGGCGGCAGCATAGTCGCCTGACGAGAGGAGCGTGCTACCCAACTCGTAGGCCGAGCGGATAACATAGGGGCCACGGCCGAGGTCCACAATGTCCTCCAAAGCCTTCACACGGCCCTCCGTGTTACCTCCAAGTCCCTCCACCACTGCCACACGGTAGCCGGCATAGAACTGCACCTCGGTACCCATTGCGGCACATTGGCGGTAGAGCCGTGCCGCCTGCTTGTAGTTTTTAGCCACCGTCTCGATGTCACCCATACGGGCCAGAGCGTCGGCGTGGAATTCATCGCCCGTGGGACGCAGCTCCACAAAGTCGGCAAAGTGGTCGTAGGCCTCATCGTAGCGAGCACCATTGAACCTTGCATATCCGAGGTTGTAGTGTGCAAAGAGGTATTCGTTGTGTTTCTGTTTGTCCATCTTGATGTATTGGTCGAACATCACAGCAGCCGAGGCATATTTCTCCTGTACATAGTCAATCTCGCCGAGGCGATAGACAGTCAGCGCTTCAATCTCCTCGTCGTAGTCTTTCAGGTCGAGCGCGAAGTTGCAATACTCCTCCGCTTCGTCCAAGCGGCCCATAGCATAGCACTCCACAGCGTAGTAATATGCCACCTTCTGCATTGCAGCCCTAATCTGTCCGCCCGAGCTCTCAAACTCTCGTAGAGTGGCATAGGCTTCTTTGAGGTCGCCCGCATCGTAGCAAGCCATAATGAGGTAGCCCTCAATCTCGGTCTTGTGGGCCGACTGTGGGTACTCTTTAAGGTAGCGGCTCAGGGTCTGAATCTCTTGGTTGAAGTTACCACCGCCCTGCTCGGTGAGCAGTTTGCAGTAGTTGTAGAGCGCATCCTCCCTCATACGCTCGTCGCCCACACCGCCATAGACCATCGAGAAGGATTGCATAGCCTTTGTCTTATCGTCTGTACGCAGGTAGCAGTCGGCCAAGTGATAGGCAGCATTCTGGGTGAGCGCATCATCTGCCCCACAAGACCTACGCAGATAGGAGGCCGCATCGGCCCACTTACCACAGCGGTAGAGAGCATAGCCTGCCAGGTAGTTCTCTTCCCTTGAAAGGGTTACACCCTCCTCGGCCATACGCCCCACATAGTCTGCCGCATTCTCCCACTTCTCCAAAGCGAAGCAACTCTGGGCTGCGATACGCATCACCTCGGCCCTACGCGAGCCTTTCAGGCCCTCCAACACCTCCTCGGCACTCTCGGCCACATAGCGATTGTTACCCAAGCGGTGCTCTATGTTGAAGAGATAGTAGGGCACCAAGTGTTTATACTCCTTACTATCTGCCACGGAGCCAAAGTGTAGCCTTGCATCGAGTAGGTAACCCTCTGTGTAGGCTATGTATCCCAAGAGGTATTTGGCGTGGTTACTGCGGGGACCGTTACCATCCACGCGAGTGAGCATATCGCGTGCGGTGGCATCGTCGCCCAAGCGGTGGGACGCAAAGCCATATTCAAAGCACCACTCCTCCAACTCTTCGTCCGAGAGTCGTTCGGTGTTGACAACCGCAAAATTATCCACAGCCCTCTGCCAGAGTTCCAACTCGAAGAACTCTCGTGCGAGGGTATATCGTGCCTCATCAGCGTGGGTGGATGCAGGGTATGTAGCCAGAAATCCACTCAGTGCAAGGGTATCCCTGCCGAGTGCTGCCACCGACATTGCCTCCAAAAACTCCACCCTTTCCACATCGAGCGAGTGGTTGTGGCTAACGTTTGTCGCAGCTGCACGTGCTTTTTTGAGTTCATACTGCGCAGCACGGTAATGACCCTGCCTGTATAGTTTTTCGGCACGCGCGGCGTAGTGGTCCACACTCCTTGCCTGCTGTGCCACAGCGGAGTTCACCGCCCCCACAAGGAGCAACCCCACCATCAATATTGTCCTACAAAACTTCTTCATATATCTTTTAGTCTAACGTCCAACGTCGAATGTCGAACGTCTTTTGCTCAAATTCTCCTCTTCTCCACAATCACTCCGTCCTTCAACACAACCACTCCCGAGGGGGCACGCAGAAAGACCTGTAAGGTGGTGATGTCCATGTTGCACACCTCCACATTAACCACATCCACGCCCACACGGGAGAGTACCTCCGTAGTGTGGCCAATCTCCGAGGCGGTAACCACCACCACTCTCTCGCCACGCCCAAGGGCGTAGTCTATATCTTCGGCCACGCGGCTCCACCACTCGGCCTTCACTCTATCCACAAGTTGCACACACACCATTCGTGTGGTACCTTCAAACTCCAACACGTCGGCCGTGAGGTCGCCCTGTCCATCAGTGAGCACAAAATCACGTCCCGTAACGGCCACCCTATCATCGGAGGGCTCACTCGCCCCCTCCATCTTCACAAACTCCCACACGCTCTCGTCCCACCACGCAGGGTCGTTAAGGTCGAAAGTTTCAACCTCGCCTGTGGCCACATTGCGGCACACCACACCCCCACTCTGCTCTTGCTCGGCAGGCTCCGCCACCACAAGGGCCCTCAAATCGACACCCTCGCCAAAGGGGAATTTCTCAATCAGCGGTAACTCACACAACGAATAGGTTGCCACTCCCGCCGTGAGCACCAACGCACACAGGGTAGTCCAGAGGCTCCACCTCGCTCCACTATCACGTCGCCACACAACCCACACCACAGCCGAAGCCACCAAAAGGGCCACATTCTTCCAGAAAGTCTGCCAATTGGATAGCACCACCACATCGCCAAAGCAGCCGCAGTCGCCAATGGGGTTAGCCACCGCCAACCACAACGTCAGCACTGTATAGAACAGGTTGAAAACCAACACTATGGATGCCACAATCTTTGGCCACGCCCCCACCACGAGGGCTACACCCAATGCCACCTCCACCGACACGAGAGCCACACACGCAACGCCCGCCAACGGGCTCAGCCACTCGATGCCCAATGCGTGGAGATACTCGCCTATCTTGATGACCGTACCATAGGGGTCCACCCCCTTTACCACACCCGAAAAGACAAAAACGCAGCCCACCGCCACACGCAGCACAAGGGCTGCGATGCGCAGCAGACGATAGGACTTCATTGCCTCTCTCGGCTGTCGGTTGTAGGTCATAACTATTTCTCCAATAAAGGTTTAACAAGTCTGCTTACTCTCTCGAAAATCACTTCGGGCGATGCCATACCGCCCTCCTCCGAGGAACAATCCACCACGCAGAAATTCTCGTCCCTCTCGGCGGCGGCCAAATAGACCTCCCTCACTCTGCGTTGCAGGTCGAGCGATTGTTCGTGTATATCCTGCGCACCTCCGAGGTAGTCCCTATCGGCCCCCTCTCGTGCGGCGGTCAGTTTGGCTTCTGTGAAGGTAAAGGGCACATCGAGGAACAACGACAACGTGGGGCGAGGAATGGCGAACTCCTCAAACTCGGTCTTCAAAATCCACTCCGTAAGGGCCTTACGTTCCTCTTCGGTGGCCACCTTTGCGCATTGGTAGCCCACGTTGGAATAGACATAGCGGTCGCAGATGACACACTTACCCTCTGCCATCCAGCCGTTGATAAGCTTGGCCGCATCGGCCCTGTCGCCTGCATAGAGCAGAGCCACAAGGTAGGGGTTCACCTGCTCCACCGACCCGAACTCGCCACGCAGAAAGCGTGCAATGAGCTCGCCATACACGGGCGCATCAAACCTCGGGAAGTGCAAGTACTCACACTCCCACCCTGCCTGCTCTACCATCTCTCGCAGCAGTTTTATTTGGGTGGATTTACCGGCCCCATCCAAGCCCTCAAGCACTATGAACATATTTTTCTTTTTTCTACTTTAACATTCTTACCGCCTTACGAACCCCTGCCACCAACGCATCCACCTCTTCGGCCGTGTTGTAGAGCGCAAAGGAGGCCCTTGCCATACCCTGCACCCCGTAGTGGGCCATCACAGGGTCGGCACAGTGTGCTCCCGTGCGGATGGCCACGCCACTCCTATCGAGCACCGCACCGAGGTCGAAGTTGTGCACTCCCTCCACGTTGAAGCTCACAATGCTACACTTATCCTCGGCCTCGCCATAGATGCGCAGCCCTTCAATTCGTTTCAACTCCTCGGTGGCATAGTCCAACAAGGCCCTCTCGTGGGCCATAACAGCACCCCTATCCAGCCCTCGCAGGAATTTTATCGCCTCGGCCAAGCCGATAGCATCAATATAGTTTGCCGTACCTGCCTCAAATTTCAGTGGCAGGTCGGCATAGGTTGTCCTCTCAAAGGTAACCTTCTTGACCATATCGCCACCACCCAAGAACGGGGGCATAGCCTCCAATAGCTCCCTGCGACCATAGAGCACTCCCACTCCGTTGGGGCCATAGAGTTTGTGGCTCGAAAAGGCGTAGAAATCACACTCCAACTCCTTCACATTCACCTCCGAGTGGACAAAGCCCTGACAGCCGTCCACCAACACCAGCGCACCCACCCTGTGGGCCTTATCCACTATGGGTTTCAAGATGGGCATTGTACCCAGCGTGTTGCTCGCCTGCGTGATGGCCACCATCTTGGTATGGTCGTCCAACAACCCGTCCAACTGCTCCACGCACAGGTTGCCCGCCTCGTCAAAGGGCAACACCCTCAACTCCGCGCCCTTACGTTCGCAGAGCATCTGCCAAGGTACTATGTTGGAGTGGTGCTCCATCTCGCTCACAAGGACATTGTCGCCCTCGCCAACGAACTTCTCGCCCCACGCCCAAGCCACCGTGTTGATGCTTGCCGTAGCACCTGCCGTAAAGACCACCTCGCCCACGTCGGGTGTACCGAGTGCCTCGGCCACCACCCTGCGTGCATCCTCATACATCTCGGTGCAGCGTTCGGAGAGGAGGTGTACGCCACGGTGAATGTTGGCATTCTCCTCTCGGTAGAGCCTTGCGATGGTGTCAATCACACAGCGTGGTTTTTGTGCTGTGGCAGCGTTGTCGAGGTAAACGAGTGGCTTACCATAGACCTCCCTGCCCAGCAGCGGAAACTCTGCTCTTATCTCATTCGGGTTAAACATTGTCAATTCTCAATTCTCAATTCCCTTTCTGCTCTCGCTTACTCGCATTTGCCTCAATTCGAACTCCCTTCTCACCTCCTCGTTGTCAATCCTATCGAGGATGTCTTTCATAAAGCCTTCGAGTTGCAGTTTGCGTGCATCGGCCTCCGAGAGGCCCCTCTGGCGCATATAGTATATCTGCTCCTGCTCCATCTGGCCCACGGTGGCTCCGTGCGAACACTTCACATCGTCGGCATAAATCTCCAACTGAGGTTGTGTCTGGATGCGTGCCGTCTTGCTCAACAACACATTGCGGCTCTGCTGGTAGGCCTCGGTGTGCTGTGCATCGGGGGCTACATAGACAAGACCATCAAAGAGTCCATAGCCCTCGCCATCGGCAATACCTTTAACCACCTGGTTGCTCACGCAGTCGGGCATATTGTGCCTCACCTCGGTCTTGATGCGACACCTATCGCCCGTGCCTGCCACGAAGAGTCCGTAGAGTTCCACCTCGGCACCTCGGCCGTTGAGCTCCACACGGTAGGTGTAGGAGGTGTCGCCACCTTCGAGTGCCGCAAAGACAACCTTCGCCTTGGCTCCCTCGCCCAAACGTATGGTCGTGGTGTGGTCGCCCACCCCACAGAGTTGGTAGAGCATCAGCGGCTCGTCGGCCACAACATCATAGTTGCCACCGCACTCTCCGCACTCGTTACCCAATATCTTAATCTCCTTTGTTTTCATCAGTTCCAAACCAAAATTTTGAATTCTGAATTCTGAATTTTGAATTGATTGCCCCCTACTCTTTATAGTCGGCAATGAGCCAATCGTAGCCCTCCTTTTCGAGTTTGAGCGCAAGGCTCTTGTCGCCCGAGTGGATGATGCGGCCCTTGTAGAGCACGTGTACAAAGTCGGGCTGGATGTAGTCGAGCAGTCGCTGATAGTGGGTAATCAGCACCGTTGCGTTCTGCTCCGTGCGCAGGCGGTTGACACCCGTAGCCACAATGCGCAGCGCATCGATGTCAAGGCCGCTATCAGTCTCGTCCAACACCGACAACTTGGGCTCCAACATTGCCATCTGGAAAATCTCGTTCTTCTTCTTCTCGCCTCCCGAAAAGCCCTCGTTCACAGCACGGCTCATCAGCTTGGCATCCAACTCCACAACTGCTGCCTTCTCCCTCATATATTTGAGCATCTGGCCCGCAGTAAGTGGCTCCAAGCCCTGTGCCTTCCTACGCTCTGCCACAGCAAGTTTCATAAAGTTGGCCATACTCACACCGGGGATTTCCACAGGGTACTGAAATCCGAGGAATAAACCCTTGCGGGCCCTCTCCTCAATGTTCAACTCCAAGAGGTCCTCACCCTCATACTCCACCGTACCCTCCGTTACGGTGAACTTCTCATTGCCGGCCAACACCGAAGCAAAGGTACTCTTACCCGACCCGTTGGGGCCCATAATGGCGTGTACCTCTCCGGCCTTAACCTCAAAGTCGATGCCTCGCAAAATCTCTTTGCCATCGACCGTAGCGTGTAAATTCTTAACTTTAAGCATATTTGTTTTTTTGTCTAACGTCTAACGTCAATCGTCTAACGACTTTTTCTTAATTAGTAAATCAATTCCCCTTGCTGCCCTTGCTGCCCTTGGTTGTTTTTTGTGTGAGGGGTTTTCAAGGCTTGCGAAGTGCGAGAAACCGCAGTTTGCTCTCGCAAATGAGGATTTCGAGCACAAGCGTAACGCAGAAAACACCCACACAAAAATCAACCAACCGAGCCCTCCAGCGATATGGACAACAACTTCTGCGCCTCCACCGCAAACTCCATAGGCAACTTCGAGAGCACCTCCTTGGCGTAGCCATTCACAATGAGGCCCACAGCCTCCTCCGTACCAATACCCCTCTGGTTGCAGTAGAAGAGTTGGTCGTCGGAAATCTTACTCGTGGTGGCCTCGTGCTCCACCACCGCCGAAGGATTCTGCGCATCAATGTAGGGGAAGGTGTGAGCACCACACCTGTCGCCAATCAGCAGCGAGTCGCACTGCGAGAAGTTCCTCGCACCCTCCGCACCGGGCAGCACCTTCACAAGGCCCCTATAACTATTCTGGCTACGGCCCGCCGAGATACCCTTCGACACGATGCGGCTACGGGTGTTCTTGCCTATGTGTATCATCTTCGTACCCGTGTCGGCCTGCTGGAAGTTGTTGGTCAGGGCCACCGAGTAGAACTCGCCCACGGTGTTGTCGCCTTTGAGCACACAGCTGGGGTATTTCCACGTTATGGCCGAGCCCGTCTCGACCTGTGTCCACGAGAGCCTTGCGTTGTCGCCACGACAAATGCCCCTCTTGGTTACAAAGTTGTAGATACCGCCCTTACCCTCGGCATCACCGGGGTACCAGTTCTGCACCGTGGAGTACTTCACCTCTGCGTCCTTCTCCACCACAATCTCCACCACCGCGGCGTGGAGTTGATTCTCGTCCCTCATAGGAGCCGTGCAGCCCTCCAAGTAACTCACATAGGAGCCCTCGTCGGCCACAATGAGTGTGCGCTCAAACTGTCCCGTACCTGCGGCATTGATGCGGAAGTAGGTGGAGAGTTCCATCGGACACCTCACACCCTTGGGGATATAACAAAACGAGCCATCGGAAAAGACCGCCGAGTTGAGTGCCGAGTAGTAGTTGTCGGTGTAGGGCACCACCGAGCCGAGGTACTTACGCACCAAGTCGGGGTACTCCTTCAACGCCTCGCTCATCGAACAAAAGATGATACCCTTCTCGGCGAGGGTTTCGCGGAAGGTGGTCTTGACCGACACCGAGTCCATTACAGCGTCCACTGCCACTCCCGCCAGAGCCATCTGCTCCTCCAACGGAATACCCAACTTGTCGAATGTTTCGCGCAGTTTGGGGTCCACCTCGTCCATCGACTTCTTGTCGGGTTGTTTCTTGGGGGCTGCAAAGTAGATGATATCCTGGAAATCAATCGGGGGAATATTGAGGTGTGCCCAAGTGGGGACCTCCATAGTGAGCCACTTGCGGTAGGCCGCAAGGCGGTATTCGAGCATCCACTCCGGCTCCTCTTTGAGTGCCGAGATTTGACGCACGATATCCTCGCTCAAACCTTTGGGGAGCGTGTGGGTTTCGATGTCCGTAACGAAGCCATATTCATACTCCTTGGAGGTGATATCTGAAAGTATTTTATCTTGTTCTGACATAGCTTTTCTGTTTACATAAACTATCAATCTACAAATATACGAAAAGAATTGAGAATTGAGAATTAAGAATTGAGAATTCTTACTCCAAAGGAGTAACCGAGCAAAAAGAGGACCGAAAATGAGTGGAAAATTCAAAAATTCCCCACTCTAAGTTAGGGAGAGTGGC
>JAGBGK010000011.1 GCA_017936005.1 Tidjanibacter sp. | reverse complement strand
TTCAATTTTCAATTTTCAATTTTATTTGTACTTTTGCACGCTGAATCGGTAGCGGAATCTCTTATGAGAACACAAGAGTCCGTAATATTCCCTACCTTAACTTTTTTAACCGGTTATAAAAAATGGATAACTTAATCAAAATTGCAGAAGAGGCAATGTGGGCACCCAAAGAGGTTCCCTCGTTCAAAGCCGGCGACACTATTACCGTTTCGTACAAAATCATCGAGGGTAATAAGGAGCGCGTTCAGAGCTTCCGTGGCGTGGTAATTCAGATCAAAGGTCGTGGTGTTACCAAGATGTTTACCATCCGCAAAATTTCCAATGGTGTTGGTGTAGAGCGTATCTTCCCCCTCTACTCGCCCCACATCGAGTCGATTGAGGTGAACAAAGTGGGTGTTGTACGTCGTGCTCGTATCTACTACTTGCGCAACCTCACCGGTAAGAAGGCTCGTATCAAAGAGAAACGCTACGTTGCCAAAGAGAAATAGTCAACCTATTTCCGCTGCACAAGCAAGAAAAAAGGAACCCAGACGTGGGTTCCTTTTTTGTTTCCTCTTGATCGGCAGACAGACAAGGTCAAAGACACTCTTGCTGGCCACTGACCGCCTAATTTTACAGTTCCGTTTTCCAGAGGCCGTGGAGGTTGCAGTACTCATAGACCGCAACAACCTTCTCGCCACACACGCACACCTCAGCGCTGGGCTTATCCTTCAAGTTAATCAGTCGGCCACCGCCGCTGGCAAACTCAACATAGATGAACGAGATATGGTGCTCAGGGAGCATCGGGTGCTCCACGCTGCCCACCTGAATACGCAACTTGCAGTCATCAATCTTCTCCACCACGGGAACGTGTTTCTCGGTGCTTGCATCCACGGTGTTGGCAACGAGTTCTTCCATCTTCTCACCACAGCAGAAAGGTACCACTCCCGAATCTACGGCTGCGAGGACCACATTGCCGCACTTGTTACATTTGTAGAATTTCATAGTTATAAGGGGTTTTAAGCGTTATTATTTTGTTTGTGTTACATCAAACTGTGTTTGTTGATACAAAGATAATACCATCTTTCATAAAAGTCAAATCGGAAATTTTTATGTAGCCATAAGGGGTACTTATAGTGCCCCGACGACCGTCAACCAACGACTGACAACCGACAACCGACAAAAACAAAGTTCCTCGGGTAACGAATTGTTACCCGAGGAATTTTATATTTACTATCTACTAATTACTATTTACTCTTTTTTATGCGTCGCAAGCGGAGGCCCATAACACCCCAGAAGGCCTCGCCAAAGATGGAGCCACTCATCTTGGAGGTGCCGGCCGTGCGGTCCCTGAAAATAATGGACAGTTCCTTAATGCGGAAGCCTAAACGCCAAGCCGTATATTTCATCTCTATCTGGAAGCCATAACCCTTCATCCTCACCTCGTCAAGGTTGATGGTCTGCAACACCTCCGCACGATAGCCCACAAAACCAGCCGTGGCATCCCTCACGGGCATACGGGTAACGCACCTCACATAGCGTGATGCACAATAGGAGAGTAGCAGTCGGCGCATAGGCCAATCGACCACATTCACACCCTTCACATACCTCGACCCCACAACCACATCGGCCTCGCCCTCTTCGAGCGTGGCGGCCATACGCAACAAGTCATTGGGGTCGTGCGAAAAGTCGCAATCCATCTCAAAAACAGCATCATAGCCCCTCTCCAATGCCCGGCGGAAGCCCGCAATATAGGCCGTACCGAGTCCGAGTTTACCCGCCCTTTCTAGCAGGAACACTCGTTCGGGCGAGGCTATTTTGACTTGTTTTACAATTTCTGCAGTACCATCGGGCGAGCCGTCATCGACAACAAGCACCGAGAAATCGCCGGCAAGCGAGAGCACAGTAGAGAGCATAGCCTCCACGTTCTCACGCTCGTTATAGGTGGGTATGATTACGAGTTTACGCATTTGGTTTGATGGATATTGCACAAATTTAGTTATTTTTGCCGAAAATACTCACACTTCGTGCCGAAAACATTAAATTTAACACTCTCGCCCAAGCAGGCCGCCTCCACCGAGGGGTGGCTCGCAATCGCTGTGCGCACCCTCGGAGTGCGCCGCGAGCAGGTCGCTCTGGCGAGGGTTGTAAAGCGTTCGGTGGATGCGCGACACCAAACACCCAAAGTGCTTCTCACTGTGGAGATTTTCCTCGATGGCGACGAAAAGCCCCAAGAGGTACACTTCGACTACCCCGATGTAAACGGCAAAACGGAGGTTGTTATTGTGGGTGGTGGCCCTGCGGGACTATTTGCCGCCCTACGAATGATTGAGTTGGGCCTCAGGCCCATCATCTTGGAGCGTGGTCGCAACGTGGTCGACAGGCGTAGGGATATAACACAGATACATCGTGGCGTGAAGGTGGACGGAGAGTCCAACTACGCCTTTGGCGAGGGTGGCGCAGGCACGTTCAGCGACGGCAAGCTCTTCACTCGCTCCAAGAAGCGTGGCGACTACAATCGTGCGCTCCAAACCCTTGTATTCCACGGTGCCTCGCCCGAAATTCTCTACGAAGCACACCCACACATCGGCACCGACCGACTGCCCAAAATCATCGAGCAGGTGCGACACACCATTATCCGTGCGGGCGGACAGATACTCTTTGAGCGCAAAGTTACCGACATCGAGATAAGAGGTGGCAAAGCAGTGGGCGTGTGGTGTGGCGAGGATCTGATTGAAGGTGCTGCCGTGGTGCTGGCCACAGGGCACTCGGCCGACGACATCTATGAAATGTTGCACCGCAAGGGCGTTTTGCTCGAAGCCAAGCCGTGGGCTATGGGTGTGAGGGTGGAGCACCCGCAGGAACTCATTGACCGCATACAGTACCATTCGAGCGATATGAGGGAGTGGTTACCGACAGCGGCCTACACCCTAACCTCACAAGTAAACGGGAGGGGGGTCTATTCGTTCTGTATGTGCCCCGGTGGAGTGATTGTTCCTGCGATGACCTCTTTTGAGGAGTGTGTGGTCAATGGTATGAGCGCTTCGGCAAGGTCGTCAAGGTGGGCCAATGCGGGCATTGTTACGGAGGTAAGGCCCGAGGACTTTGCACACCTACACGAGGAGTGGGGCGTGTTGGCCGGACTGAAATTCCGACAGCAGGTGGAGCGACACGCAGCCTCGCTGGTGGGTGGCGGAGGTACAGCACCTGCCCAAAGGTTGGCCGACTTTGTGGCTCGCCGTAGATCCTTTGATTTGCCACGCACATCCTACCTGCCCAAAGCGGTGGTGGGGAGTGGCGACGAGTGGTTGCCGGAGTTCATTGCCGAGTCGTTGCGTGGTGGTTTCAAGTCGTTTGGCCACAAAATGAAGGGTTTTGTTACCAACCAGGCGCAGATTATAGGCGTGGAATCACGCACCTCAACCCCTGTGCGCATACCGAGGGATAGGGACACTCTCTGCCACCCGACAGTTGACAACCTCTACCCCACGGGCGAGGGTGCGGGCTATGCAGGCGGTATCATCTCGGCAGCCCTCGACGGCACCCGAGTAGCCGAATCTATCGCAGAGAAATTGAAAAATTGACGTTAGGCGTTAGACTTTGGACGTTAGACCATAATATTATATGCAACCGGAAATTATCAGCAAATATTTTACCCTCACCGAGGAGCAACAGCGTAGGTTTGATGCGCTGGGTGCGCTCTACGAGGAGTGGAACGCAAAGATTAACGTGGTGTCCCGCAAGGATATCGACGAGTTGTATGTGCGCCACGTGCTACACTCGCTGGCCATCGCCACGGTGTGCCGCTTTGAGGTGGGGGCCAAGGTGTGCGACATCGGCTGTGGGGGTGGCTTTCCCACCATTCCGCTGGCCATAATGTTCCCCGACGTGGAGTTTACGGCTGTGGATAGCATCGGTAAGAAAATCACGGTTGTGAGGGAGGTGGCCTCAGCTCTGGGGCTTACGAACGTAACCCCCATCAACGCCCGCATCGAGGCGGTGAAGGGCGAGTTTGACTATGTTGTGAGCCGTGCAGTTACGGATATGAAGACGCTCAAAGGGTGGGCACTGCCCAAGTTGAGAGTGGGGCAACGTGGCTCGCTACCCAACGGAATGCTCATCTTGAAGGGTGGCGACTTGGCCGAGGAACTCGGCTTGGCCCGCCTACGATGCGATGTCCACAACATCAGCGACTTCTTCGAGGAGGAGTTCTTCGACACCAAAAAGGTCATCTACGCCAAACGATAGAGCAAAACACTCGGGTAATGAAAATGTTACCCGAGTGTTTTTTGTGGGCCGTGGACGGTCGACAAAAAAAGCGGTGCGCCCACAAGCGCACCGCTTTTCATTAAGGCCCTTAAAGCCCATTAAAAGTCGTAAGCCACGATGTCGTTGGCGTAGTCACTCCAATACTGTGCCGACTTGTAGGCATCCACGCTCTCGGCAGGCACATAAATCTTGCGGCCTTCGGCATTGTATTCGAAAGCATCATAATCTAGGCTCGGTGGTGTCGTTGGTTTGCAATACACCTCAGCAAGATGAGTTGAACCACTGAATGCAAATCTTCCAATTGATGTCACACCCTCAGGAATGGTTATACTTGTAAGGTTTGAACCAGAGAAAGTATATTCTTCTATGGAAAGGACACTTATAGGAATGGTATATTCTGTTACTACTAAACCTGCGTTCGCAAAAGACTTTAGCACTCCATTCTCTATTAAGCAAAGACCATCCGATGATGCAAATTTTCCCTTAAACTCCGCAAGATTGAAACAACTATAAAATGGCGACATACCAATTGAGGTTACACTGTCGGGAATGGTAATACTTGTCAAGCTTCTACAACCAAAAAATGCATGATTTCCAATCGAAGTAACACCTTCTGGTATAACTATACTAGTAAGGCTCTCACAACAATAGAATGCGGCATCGCCAATCGAAGTAACACCATTGCCGATTGTTACACTCTCGAGACTCGAACAACCAAAGAATGCAGCATTTCCAATCGAAGTAACACCTTCTGGTATAACTATACTAGTAAGGCTCTCACAACAATAGAATGCGGCATCGCCAATCGAAGTAACACTATTAGGAATGTTGATACTTGTAAGACTCAAACAAGAGCGGAATGCATCATAGCCAATTTTGGTAACCTCGCCGTCGAACTTCAACACCCAGCACTCTTTGTTGGCATCATAGAGATTGGATACGATGTTAGCACCAAAAACATCGGTTTTATTGGGAGTGGTTGGCTCTGTGGCACTACCATTGGTGTACCAAATCTCATTATTACGGATGGTTGCTGTTGGAGCATCGGGAGCGAAACCAGGCTCACCTCCAGGATTCCAGGGGGTAACAGTGGTGTCGAACTCTACGGTCGACATACCCATATTCTCGGGGGTAAGCTCGGCAGTGAAGCGGTAGGAGTTGCCCATTGCAACATCGAGAGTCACGCTCGAAGTCTTGTCGAAAGTCTTGAGAGTCTGGCCGTTCTGGATGTAGTCAACCTTGAAGGTGATTGCATACCCATAGTCCTCTGCAGGAATGGTGAGAAGCTCCACGTCGCCAGCACCAAACTTGAGAGTGGTAGTGCCATTGCCGAGAGCCCAGGTGGGAACCTCGTCGGAATAGCGGATAGTTGCACTTGCGGGAACAACCATCTCGATGTCGTGAATATCCAAAGTAACACCTGCGGTGGTGAACTCCTGGCCGGTGGTGATGGCGAAGCCAATCTTTGCCAACTGGTGGTTGAAGCTCAACTCAACGGTCTTGGTTGCGCCAAGTGCGGGAGCATCAACGGTTGCAGTTGCATGGATGAGGTCCTCGGTACCGTCGTTGTTGGTGAAGTTTACAACGCCGAGGTGGCCGTTACCTTCGGTGGTCTCTGCTGCGTTCCAGCCGTCACCACCATTCGACGAAAGAGCCTTGAAGGTGTAGGTGAAGCCGGGAACCCAGTACTGTGCGGGGCTATAGGTCCAGCCAGCACCGTTGTTCTCAACATCTCTGCCGTTGAATACGGGAGCCTCAACGGCACCCTCTTTCATCCAGCCCCAAACTTTGAACTGGTCGAGATTGCCGTTGTCGATCATCTCGCCACGCACACTGTTCTCGATGAAAGCGTCAGCAAAGGCGATAGCGTTGTCGCTATTTACCTCAACGACTTCATCGGTGTTCATACACGATGCCATACCAATGGCAGCGAGTACAACGAATAAGAGTTTTTTCATGGTTATTTTGGTTTGGTTTATAATTGTGTTGTCAACCCAAACCATACAACTCCAATATGGCAGCCTGTTAATATAAAGAAAGTGTGGAGTTGATTAGTCTATCTGGTTAGAGGTTCTGGAATACCTATGGAACAAATAAACATACCCCACACTCGTATCTGATGAGCATAGGGCAGAACACCCCAGAGTAATCGATACGGAGTGACGAGTGTGATGCTTTCCCTGTTCCATTGAAATTTTCCAGATTTCTAACCAAGGATAAAAGCTAATACACTTTCATCAACAAATATGTCCGCCGGCGGGCACACACCTTCCGACGCTGCAAATATATATATTTTTTTGGGACAAAACACACACCTCGGCACTATTTTTAACAAACTATTCCACGACGATTCACGCCATCCGAACGGCCCAAATGGCAAAAAACAGATAATTTTTAACAAAAGGTCGATTTACGCACAATCCAAACACAGTGTATTGATAATGAGTGTATTATCCACAACAAAACACTCACTGCGCCTTTCTCAAAAAGAAAAAAATCAAATAATTTTCAATTTTATTCATATCTTTGCAGTCCGAAATTCGGATTATACTGAATAGGAAAAAACCGATAAACATTAAATAGCGCTATGAAAAGGACTTATCAACCTTCCAAGAGGAAAAGAATCAACAAGCACGGTTTCCGCGCTCGTATGGCTACCGTAAATGGCCGCAAGGTTTTGGCAGCCCGTCGTGCAAAAGGCCGTAAGAAACTCACCGTTTCGGACGAGTTGCGCAACAAATAGTCGAGAGACTAACAGTTGATTCGAGAGGGTTTGATGGTGGCAAGGCCACCCGCTCGTAACCCCACAGAGAAAAACCACATCGGACGCGATGTGGTTTTTTATTATTTTTACCCCACACTTTTTTTACTTTTGCACAAAAGCGAGGTCTATACAAACAAACACAACCCACACAGAATGGCGACTCACTGCGACAAAGACATATTGGAGGCCTTCGACCGCAACCCACAAGAGGGTTTCGGGCTTCTGTTGGAGCATTTCCAACAGCCCCTCTATTGGCACATCCGCAGGCTCGTAGTCAGTCACCTCGACACCGAAGACATCACGCAGGAGGTCTTTGTGAGGATATACGAGGGTTTACCAAAATTCCGAGGGCAAGCGTCGCTCACAACGTGGATATACCGCATAGCCACCAACGAGGCCCTCAGGTGGTTGAAGCGCAACAAGCGCAGGGGAGCACTGTTACTCGACAGCGGAGAGGTCGCCCCACAGCAGGAGCCACACATCAACTATGGCGACATTGAGGCTGTGGTGTTACAGAGGGCCATCTCTCGCCTGCCACGCAAGCAGCAGTTGGTCTTCAACCTCTGCTACTACGACGAGTTGGACTACGAAGAGGTGGCTGCCATTGTTGGGTGTAAGCCCTCGGCAGTCAAAGCCAACTACCACTTGGCGAAGAAGAGCATTAAGGAGTTTTTGATTGCAAACCTATAAAAGCAAACGGAAGCAATGAAAGAGTTTAAGGAGATAGACAACATCGGCAAGCGACTGCCCTACACCACCCCCGAAGGATTCTTTGAGGGACAGCGGGCAACCATTATGGCTCGCGTCGCAGACCGTACACACAAGAGCCACACCCTTCGTAGGGGCACCGTGGCGCTCTGGGCAGCTGCCGTTGCGGCATCGGTAGTGATTGCTGCCGTTGTGGCTACAATCCCCGACCGCACACCATCTTTCGACCAGATGTTGGCCCAACTGACCGACGAGCAGTGCAACTCGCTCGTGGCAAGTTACACTCACGATGTCTTTTTGGCCGATTTTGAGTAGACAAAAACAACCTATTTATATTAACCCTACAAACAAAACACATTATGAAAAACGTTTTTAAAACCCTTGCACTTGCCACTTTGGCACTCGCATTCTGCGCCACCACCTATGCACAAGAGCAGAAACCCGCACCCAAGAAACCCAAGATGACCCCCGAGCAGGTGGCCACCATTCAGGCCAAGGATATTGCAATGAGTCTGGGCTTTGATGATGCCACCACCGAGAAATTTGTTAAGACCTTCTGCGACTATCGTGCAGAAATACGCACAGCCAACAAAGCCAAGAAAGAGGCTACTCCCAAAGTGGCTCGCAAAGATATGACCGAGCAGCAGGTGGAGGAGCAAATCAAGATGCAGTTTGCCACCAGCCGCAAGATTGTGGACATTCGTGAGAAATACTATGGCGAATTCCGCAAATACCTCAACCCTCGCCAGATTCAGCGTGTCTATGAGTTGGAGAAAAGGCAGGCCGAGAAGATGAAAGCACAGCAAGCAAAGCGCAAAGCACACAAGAAGAATGGCAAAGGCGGCAAGCCTAATATGCCAAAAGGTAAATAGAAAACAACAATCTCAGCAACAAGGTGATTGTGGCACGGGTGGCGAATTCGCCACCCGTGTTTTATCTATTTTGGTCGGAGTGCCTTCAAAGGTCCGAAAGCAATAAAAAACTGATTTGCTCGAAGGAAATTTTGTGCCAAACGAAAAGGTGGCCCCGCAGTTTGCTGACGCAAATGAGGAGGCCACCTATTGAAGTGCGGTGCAAAATTTACCCGAGATAATCGGTTTTTATAAGGTCTGACACAACAAACGTGCTTCCGCCCACAAATATCATATCATCGGCCGAAGCCAATTCGAGGGCACGCTGGTAGGCCTCCGCAACCGTGGGTACAACCTCACCCTTAAAGCCCTCACGCACAAACACTGCTGCCAGTTCTTCGGCAGGCATCGCACGGCGCACGCTCGATTGGGTAAAGAGGTAGTAGGCATCCGTAGGCATCAGCGGCACAATGGCATCAACATCCTTGTCGCTCACAACGCCAATGACCACAAAGAGGTGTTCGTAGGTCTGCTGGCCAATCTGTTTAACCACCTCGGCAAGTCCGTGGGCATTGTGGCCCGTGTCGCACACCGCAAGGGGCGCATCGTGGAGTTTGTGCCAACGTCCCATAAGGCCCGTAGAGGCTGTTACACTGCGCAGTCCCTCCACAAGTGCACGGGTGGAGATATTGAGGTGGGTACGGTTACGCAGCAGGCTCACTGCTGTTCGCACCGTAAGTATGTTTTTACGTTGGTAACCACCCGCCAAGTCGAGGTCGAGAATCTGAGTGCGCCCATCACGGGGACGTTGCAGGGTGTAGCGCACACCCTCCGCCGAGGGCTCGCTCTCCAACATCGTCCACTCCCTGTCGGCATAGACCAACTCGGAGCCACACATCTCTGCCATACGCTCAAAGACCTCGCCACTCTCCGGTGCCCACTCGCCCACCACCACAGGCACTTCGCGTTTGATGATGCCGGCCTTCTCAAAGGCTATCTCGGCAATGGTGTTGCCAAGCATTGCGGTATGTTCGAGACCAATGTTGGTGATGACCGAAAGAATGGGGGTTATTATGTTGGTGGAGTCGAGCCTGCCGCCAAGCCCCGTCTCTATAACTGCCACCTCCACATCACTTTGGGCAAAGTGGTGGAAGGCCATTGCCGTTGTCATCTCGAAGAACGAAAGGCCGAGCGACACCATCTCCTCCTTGTGTTCCTTTGTAAATCTAACGACCTCTTTTTCGCTGATACACTCGCCATTTACCCTGATGCGCTCACGAAAGTCGAGCAGGTGGGGCGAAGTGAAGAGTCCCACACAGTAGCCCGCTTGCTGCAACACCGAGGCCAACATGTGCGACACAGAGCCCTTACCATTGGTACCCGCAACGTGGATGGTGAGGTAGTTCTTCTGCGGGTCGCCCAGCAGACGGCACATCTCGGTTATGCCCTGAATACCCTCCTTGTAGGCCTGCGAACCGATGTTTTGGTAGGAGGGGAAGGAGTTGAAAAGGAAGTGGGTGGCTTGTGCGTAGTTCATTGTGTGAGAAGATTGTATTGCGAGATGAGGTTATTTCACAAGGTGGTTTTTCTGCTTTATGCGGTAACTAATGAAGTAGAGTACGCAAAGCAGTAGGACATATCCACCCAAGCGACCAAGATAGTCGCCGGCGATGGCGTAGAAGGTTGCCTTACGTTGGGGTTGCACCTGCTGTGTGAGCGTTCCTCGCTGGTCCCAACCGAGGCTTTGTACCACTTCGCCTTTGGGCGAGATAAATCCACTAATGCCCGTATTGGCCGCACGGCACACCCAACGACGTGTTTCGATAGCACGCAAGCGCGAGTAGGAGAAGTGTTGGCGATAGCCTTCGGTGTCGTGCCACCAACCATCGTTGGTGATGACCATCATCAGTTGTGCGCCATCGGCCGTAAAGCCTGCAAAGTGTTCACCATAGACCGACTCGTAGCAAATGGGGGCTGCGGCCTGCACACCGTAGGGGTGGCGCGAGTTGCGCAGTAGGAATGAACGGCGGTACTTATCCACACCGAGTTGGCCCGTGGTGCCTCCCAAGTTGACAATGAGTTTTTCGAGTGGTTTGAGCAGATTCATATAGGGCATTTTCTCCACACCCACCACAAGTTTCGACTTGTGGCTCACTTTGAGGGTGGAGTCCCTGTCGAGAGCAATGGCTGCATTGTAGCGGTCATACCACAACGCACCCGAACGACGTGCAGTGGGGCTTGCCGAACGCTCATCTAGATAGCGGTGGAAGGTCATAGCACCCGTAATAATTTGTGCCTCAGGGTAGCGAGAGGCCCTAAACTGCTCAAAGGCCGACACCGAGCGTGAGCCAAAGATGTTCTCCTCCCAGATGTTGTCGCCCGCATCGCCAATGACAGTTTCGGGCAGAACTATGTAGTCCACATCGGCAGGGGCCTCGGCCATAAGCGACAACATCGTGGAGGTCTGTGCCGAGGGCGAGAGGGTGTATTTTTCGGTGTAGGGGTCGAAGTTGGGTTGCACCACCGTAACGGTTGCCGAGGGTCCTCCCTCCTGACGATAGGTCCCACCCACAATGAGCGACACCACCATTGGGACAACCACCACTGCGAGTGCAGCAGCAGCCCTCTTTTTGCCCCTCTTAACCACCCACTCAAAGGCTAAAATGTTGGCCAACAACACCCACAGCGAGCCACCGAGTGCACCCGTGTACTCATACCACTGCACAGCCCACACGTCGCCGGCAAAACCATTGCCAAGCACCAACCACGGGAACGATATCTCGGCGTTAAGATAGAAGTGTTCGGCCCACAACCAACCACACACAAGTGTCAAATAGGCAAGCGAGGGCTTGGCCCTCTTGGAGAAGTAGTGATAGAGCATCACCACGCCACCAAAGAGCAGAATGGCAACAATGGTGGCAGCCACAATTCCAACAGCGGCAGCATAGTATATCCACCAACAAGTTGCCACCGTCCAACCACCCATCACAAGAGCACTCCAACCAAACATACGCCAAAACGAACGGCGCGAAGCATCATAGGAGGCCGAGATGAGAAGCAGGGGAACAAGTCCGACGAGCAACGTCAGACCACTCACTCGCAGCCAACCGAGGCTCAATAAAACAATACTTAAAAGGGCCAAAATGGCTCTTTGAAAGGGTTTTAGTGTAATGTTCATAGTACTCTTATTTGGGTGTGTTGTTCGCTAAAAACAACTTTGATTGTACAAATATAAATCTTTGGCCGCAAAGTTGCCACACATTCTAACGGTATTTTTCCGATTTTATTTGTTACCTTTGTAGTCTTAACTACAAATAAACGACCGAAAGAGTATGATTTTGGAGGCATTGATGGGCGGAATTATTGTGGGAGTGGTGGCCTCACTACCCCCTGGTCCAACGTGGATATTGTGCTTTCAGCGCAACCTCAATAAGGGTTTTCGCTCGGGCATTTATTCGGGGCTCGGCTCGGCATTGTGCGACACGCTCTACTCCATCATTGCACTCTTTTCGCTCTCGATGATTACGGCCTTCATCTCCGACCACATCGTGTTGGTTAAGATTATCGCCGGAGTGGTGGTGGCCTTTTTCGGAGTTAACATCCTCCTGAAAAATCCCGACGTACAGTTGCGTCGCAGTCGTGGTGGCGACCCGTCCAAGGGGTGGAAGGATACCGCCACTACCTTCGTGATGGTGCTGGCCAACCCCACATTCATCCTCGCACACATCACCCTCATTGCCACCGTAGGCTCGCTCGGCTTGGGCCCAACAGAGGGGGTATTTGCAAGCAATGCCGTGATGGTGTTGGGAGTGTTTCTGGGCTGTATGGCTTGGTGGACAACTTTGGCCATCATCGTAGGGTTGGTAAGACGCAAATTCCGCCCCACACACATCCTTTGGATCAACCGCATCGCAGGCTCGGCTATCGCCCTACTGGGTGTGAGCCTCATTTTCAGCGCAATAACAACACTTTATCTCGCATAAGCAGACACAAACAATATGAGCAACAACCCAAACAAGAAAATCGTCATAGCCGTCGATGGCTTCTCATCCTGCGGTAAGAGTACCTTTGCCAAGATGGTGGCCGCACACCTCGGCTACATATTCATCGACACAGGCGCAATGTATCGTGCCGTAACGCTCTATGCCCTTGAACACGGAGCCTTCACAAATGGCATTCTCGACGAGGACAAACTCATCGCAATGCTCGACGACATCCACATCGACTTCCGCTTCAACCCCGAACGTGGCGCCAGCGACATCTACGTTGGCGGCGAGTGGGTTGAGGGTAAGATTCGCACCATCGAGGTCAGCAACCTTGTGAGCGCAGTGAGTGCTGTTGGCGAGGTGAGGCGTAGGCTTGTGGCCATTCAGCAGCAGATGGGACGAGATAAGGGTGTAGTGATGGACGGTAGGGACATCGGCACCGTTGTATTCCCCGATGCGGAGTTGAAGATTTTTATGACCGCCGACCCCGAAGTGAGGGCCGAGAGAAGATACATCGAACTCACCGCCAAAGGCGAAGAGGTGAGCCGAGAGGAGATTGTAGAGAACATCCGTCAGAGAGATTACCTCGACCAAAACCGAGCAATCAGCCCTCTGCGTAAGGCCGACGATGCCATTGTGTTGGACAACGGCGGAATGAGCCTCAAAGAGGAGATGGAGTGGTTCGACAAGGTTTTTTCCTCCATTTAGCGACAGTTTCATAGCGGGGCAGAACATTCTGCACAAACACACACAAAGCACAAGAATATGAGAGTTGAGATTGACAGCAAGTCGGGATTTTGCTACGGAGTGGTGAGTGCCATATCCAAAGCAGACGAACTTGTGGGCGAAGGCAAGAGGGTTTTTTCGTTGGGCGACATCGTACACAACGACTTGGAGGTCGCAAGGCTTCGCAAGGCCGGAGTGGCAACCATCGCACGAGAGGACCTCACATCCATCGCTCCCACTCCCGACACCCGCATTCTCATCCGTGCCCACGGCGAACCGAAGAGCACCTACACACTGCTCAATGAGTGTGGTTTGGAGTATGCCGATGCCACTTGCCCCGTGGTGGCAAAATTGCAAAAACTCACCATTGAGGCAGACAAGGAGATGAGAGCCGTAGGTGGTAGTGTTGTCATCCTCGGAAAGAGGGGCCACGCCGAAGTGGTGGGACTCAACGGACAGATTGAAGATAGGGGTATTGTGGTGGAAAAAGTTGCCGACTTGGAACAGGTCGATTTCTCCAAGCCCATATTCCTACTCTCCCAAACAACCCAAAGTTTAACCCTCTTTGCGGAGGTCAAAAAGGAGGTTCTCAGACGCTCGGAAGTGCCCGACAAGGTCATCATCAGGGACACTATCTGCCGCCAGGTGGCCGGCCGTGAGGAACACCTGAAAGCCTTCTCAAAACAGTTTGACCTCATAGTGTTTGTCTGCGGAGCGAAGAGCTCCAACGGCAAGGTGCTCTTTGAGGCGTGTAGTCAGGCAAACCCCAAGAGTGTGAAAATAGAGGGCCCCGACGAACTCCATCCCGATATGTTCGAGGGGGTTGAGAGTGTGGGAATCTGTGGCGCAACATCCACACCCCATTGGCTTATGGAGGAGGTGGCCAACACAATTTTGGCCCTCACGCAGACGTTAGGAATGTAGACATTTAGCATAAAATTCACGACACACCCAAAGATATGAAAAACCACGTTTTAAGTTCGCTGAAATATCTCATAAAATTGGCCGTACTGTTGGCCGCAATCTATGGCGCAATGTATGCCACAGGCACACTCGGCATCACCACCGAAGAGTTGCTGGGCACGAAGGGCATCGTACTTGCCGTGGCAGTGGTGGCTCTTGCGGTGGCCTACCCCATCTATGGCTTTGTGCGCCGTATGGTTAAGGCTTCGATGGTAAACAATAGGGAAGATATTTTGGCCGCCTTCCATCAGAACGGCTACTCGCTCACAAGCGAGAGCGAGGATACGATGACTTTCCACGCCTCCTCGCCACTGAAAAGATTGTGGCACTTGGGCGACGACAGAATTGTGGTGAAGGCCATAGACGAATCCAACGTGGAGCTCTACGGCATCCGCAAAGAGGTGGTGCAGACCGAGTTCCGCATCACAAGTTACCTCATCGGCAAAGGACAACAATAGACCAAGAAATGAAACGTACACTACGACATATCGTTGCCATTGGCGGCGTGGCGGTAGCAACCTTATTGCTCACCTCGGCTGCCGGCGACAACACCTACAAACTCGGCAAGAGTGTGGAGGTGTTGGTAAACCTACTGCGCAACATCAACCTCTTCTATGTGGACGACGTTGAGCCCGACAAGATTATGGACGCAGTAGCCCAGGGTATGACCCGTATCTTGGACCCCTACACCACCTATTTGGCTCCGGAGAGTATGGACGACTTCGAGAGGATTACCACAGGTAAGTATGGTGGCGTTGGCTCGCTCATTCGACAGAGGGGCGAGTGGGTGGAGTTTACCGCCCCCTACAAGGGCTCTCCCGCCGACCTTGCAGGCATACGTCCGGGCGACTGCATTGTGGAGATTGAGGGCAAGAGCGCAAAGGGTATGACAACACAACAGGTTAGTTCGTTGCTCAAAGGTGACCCGGGTAGCAACGTAAAACTCACCATTCGCAAGTTCCCCACCGACGAGGAGGTAAAACTCAAAATCAAACGAGAGAGGATTGCCATTCCCGGAGTACCCTACCACGGAATGGTTGCCGACAGCATTGGATATATCACCCACACCGAATTTACCGAGGGGTGTAGTGCAGACCTTCTGGCAGCCTACAAAGAGTTGGACTCACTGGGTATGAAAGGGCTCATCTTGGACTACCGTAGCAACTCGGGAGGTATTCTTCAAGAGGCTGTCAAAATTCTCTCCATATTCCTGCCACAGGGTACGGAGGTGGTTAGCACTCGTTCGCCCAAATCGCCCAAGAACAACCGCACCTACAAGACCGAGAATGCGCCCCAATCACTCGACCTGCCAATCGTGGTGTTGACCAATAGCGGTACGGCCTCGGCAGCCGAGATTGTGGCGGGTGCGTTGCAGGACACCGACAGGGCTGCCCTCATTGGTCAGCGCACCTTCGGCAAAGGTCTTGTACAGAGCACACTACCCTTGGGGCACAACGCCTTCGCGAAGATAACAACCGCCAAATATTACCTTCCCAGCGGACGTTGTGTGCAGGCCATCGACTATGCACATCGCAACGATGATGGTAGTGTGGCCTTTGTGCCCGACTCGCTCATCTCGGAGTTTAAGACCGCAGGCGGACGAAAGGTTTATGATGGTGGTGGCGTGATGCCCGACGTGGTATTGGAGCCACAATATGTGAGCACCTTTGCCTACGTAGTCTATGGTATGGGCCACGTGGATGACTTCGTGAACGACTACTGCAAAAGGCGCTATGGGGAGTTGGTTGTCACACCAGGCGAGTATCGTTTCGGCGAAAAGGACTACGAGGAGTTTATTGCTTTCATGGCCGACAAAGAGGTTGCTTGGGAGAGCGAAGCACAACGCCATTGGAAAAAATTCAAGGCGGCTGCCGACAAGGAGCGTTGGAATGAGGATATGGTTGCCCAAATGGAGGCCATTGAGAAAAACATATCCAACGACACCGAGGACAACCTCCGACTCTACCAAAAAGAACTCACAAGCATTATCGAGGATAACATCGTGAGTCGCTACTGCTATAACGAAGGCGGCATACGACACTCTCTGGGCGATGATAGTGAGCTACACTCTGCCATCGAGCTACTCCAAGACAAGGCCCGCTACAACACCATTGTCACCTCCCAAGACACCTCTCGCAAATAGATTGGCTCACAAAACAGGCTGCAACGATGAAACTTTCAATACCACAAAGACTCAAACAGATACCCTACCGCAAAAAGTTGGTGGTGTCCATTCTGGCAGTCATCATTGCCGGAGTGTCGTTGCTGTTCAGTTTCCGTATGTCGAGCCTGCTGCAACACAAGGAGATGAACGAGATGGCTCTGTGGTCCTACGCTATGGAGCGCCTTGGCGAATCGGCCCACAACGACCCGATTGCCTATCAGGTTATCCACAATCAAAAGATTCCCTATATCCTCACCGACGAAAGCGGCCGTATAGAAAAGTCGCACCTCATACCCAAGAAGGCCCTCTCCCACCCCGACCTGAGAATGAAGGCCATAATGAGGCTCGCACGACAAAACCAACCCATAGAAATAAACACTCCACGAAGTGGTAAGTTCATACTTTTCTATGGCAATTCACAACTGTTGAATTGGCTCATTCTATTCCCCTATGTACAGTTGGCAGTTGTGGCAATCTTTGTCTTCTTCATCTACATCACCTTCCGTGCCGGCAGGCAGAACGAACAAAACAGGGTGTGGATTGGCTTGGCAAAGGAGACCGCTCACCAGCTCGGCACCCCAATATCGTCGCTGATGGGATGGATTGAGTACCTACGCAGCCAACCCATCGACCAGAGTGCAGTGGAGGAGATGAGCAGCGACCTAACAAGGCTTGTAAAAGTAGCCGATAGGTTTGGTAAGATTGGCTCGGAGACGACTCTCGCCGACACCAACCTCAACGAGGTGGTCGGAGGGTGTGTCCACTACTTCAAGACACGCATTCCACGCAAAGTTACCCTCTCCTATAACGGCCTTGCAATGGCCCCCATAACGGCACGCATCAACGGAGCTCTGTTTGAATGGGTGGTGGAGAACCTGCTCAAAAACGCACTCGATGCCCTGCAAGGTTTTGGCAACATAGAGGTTAGGTTAAGCGAAGATCAGACCAATGCCTATGTGGATGTGTGCGACACGGGTAAGGGTATTGCCAAGAGTAATTGGAAGACCATCTTCGAGCCGGGCTACACCACAAAAACTCGTGGCTGGGGTTTGGGGCTTTCGTTGAGTAAACGCATTATCGAGGAGTACCACAACGGCAAAATAGGCGTGGTGGAGAGCGAACTCGGCAAAGGAACAACCATACGAGTATCCATTCGCAAAAGCGACTCCTAACACACAACACATCACGCAATGACAGACATCCCACACATAGGCGTAGACTCCCTAAACATTGGTACCGGCCCCATCGGCCCGACCGATACCATTGCTCACACCTCCACCGAAGCACTCCAAGAGGTGTTTGGCGGAGAGGCACGCTTTGTGCCCTCGGAGGTGGTGAATGGTATTGTCGATGCTTTCAACGGGACTCCCCTGACCGACAACTGGGTGGTGAGAGTGGTTGCATTGATTCTCTTTGTGGGCTATGTCGCCACAATGCTCCTCTATGGCGGACACATCGTAGGAATGTGGAAAATTGTGGTGGGTCGCAATCTTGGCATAAAGGTTGCGGACGAACTCAGTTATCTGTTCGTCAGAGCAATGCTCTCGTTCTGTGGCATAGGCATTGTAGCATTGGCTCTCTCGGCGGTGAAAGCACTTGAAATATTGGGAGTGGAGCAAATCGAAGGTGTGGAGTCACTGTGGATGGCACCGATGGTGATGCTTGCGATTGTGGGTGCAATGGGGGTGATACAACTACTGACAGAGGCTATGTGTCGCTTGGTGAGGCGCGTTGAAGTGGCACAAGGTTTGAGTATAATGGGGAGTGCCACTATCGGTTTGATGGCTGTGGTTGTTGCCCCGTGTACGCTGCTGTTTGTCATCAACGATGGACTATCGGCCCAAATCGTGGGAATAACCATCGCGGTGGTGGTATGTTTGGGTGTAATGGCGTATGTAGTAAAAAGTTTTATTTTCTTTGTTGAACAAAAAATTTCAATTTTACTTTGGTTTTTGTACCTTTGCACCGTCGTTTTGATTCCCTTGGGTGTTGTTGTTACGACTCTCGTGCGCAACAGCTCCATTTAAGTAGAACCAAAAAATAGTAAAACATTGGAGATTAAGAAAATACTGGTTTCGCAGCCCCAACCGGCTGTGGTTGAGAAAGCCCCCTACTACGAAGTAGCAAAGAAGAACAAACTGACGGTAACCTACAAACCCTTCATCAATATTGAAGGTGTTTCGCTCAAAGAATTTCGCTCACAGCGTACCGAAATTCTCGAACATACCGCAATCATTTTCACAAGTCGCACAACAGTAAACAACTTCTTCCGCATTTGCGAAGAGGCTCGTATCACTGTGCCCGAAACGATGAAGTACTTCTGTATCACCGAGGCAATCGCTCTATACTTGCAGAAATACATTGTCTACCGTAAGCGTAAGATTTTCTTTGCCGACGGACACTTCGACCACTTTATGGAGATGATTCTCAAACACAAAGACGAGAAATTCATCCTTGCACTCGCCGAGCCACACAACCCACAGGTGCCAGAGACTTTGGAGCGTTTGAAGGTTAATTTTAAGAGCGTGGTGTTCGCTCGTAGCGTGAGTGCCGATTTGAGCGATGTTAAAATCTCCGACTACGACCTGCTCGCTTTTTACAGCCCCAACGAGATTGCAACCCTCGTGGCCAACTTCAAGAAGGAGGATATTCCGATGATTGCCGTCTTTGGCGACAAGACAGCAGCGGCCGCAGTAGAGGCCGGCCTTCCCATCTATGCAAAGGCTCCCGCTCCGGGGGTGCCGAGTATGACCAAAGCTGTGGAACTGCTTGTGGCAGAGGCAAAAAGCGGCAAGACTTTGGAGCCTATCACCGTGTGTGAGAATCGCGAGGCCGAGGAGTTCATCAAGGCACAGGAGGCCAAACCAGTGAAGAAAACAAGAGCCAAACGCAAACCCGCCGAGCCTACGGCAACCACCCGTAGCACCGTGCGTAGGAGCGTGAGTGCAACAAAATAGGAGTGAGAGAGTTTTGTGGGGTGCGCTGCCGAGAGTGGTAGAGTGCCCCGCTTTTTTAGGACCCAACAACAGACAACATAGTCAACACACGCCGTGAGTACCACACCCACATACGGATTTCCCAAAGCCGAGAGGTTGAGAGGAGGAGCTACCGACGCCCTGTTTAGGGAGGGAAAGAGCGGTTTTTCCTTCCCCTACCGCTTTGTGTGGAAGTGTCGCCCGATGACCGAAAATGACGAGGCACAGGCAAGTGTTCTGGTGGTTGTCCCCAAAAGGAACATCAAGAGGGCTGTTGGTCGCAACCTACTGAAACGCCGCACAAGAGAGGCCTACCGATTGAGTAAGCACTCGCTTGTGGAGGTTGCCAGGGAGAAGGGGCTGAGGGTGGAATTGGGATTGATATATAGCACCAAAGAGGTGCTCGATTATAGAGTTGTGAGCCGTGGAGTCGAAAGTGTTTTGGCAAAGATTTCGCGCGGGTTGTAGGAGGGTTTTGAGCCTACCATTCATTGCGCTCGTAAGGTTCTACCAGCTCTGCATCTCGCCTCTCAAACCGCCCTCGTGCAGGTTCACCCCAACGTGTTCGCAATATGCCATCGAAGCACTCCGTAAGTATGGCCCATTGAAGGGTGGTTGGCTAACGCTGAAAAGGTTGTTGAGGTGTCATCCGTGGGGTGGAAGTGGCTACGACCCTGTACCGTAGTGGTAATCCGATGGTTACAGACGAAGTTGGGCAAATAATAAGGTATCTTTTAAGGTGATAGTCTTACCTTAAAAGATACCTTATTTTAGTTGGTTGCGCAATGTCTAACGCCTAACAACTTTTACTCGTTTTAGCCCCAGGGAAAACTCTGCCTGCAAGCCATACAATGGCCACGCTCAACAGTGCACCAAGCACCCATCCGAACAACACCTGCGAAGGGAAGTGAGCCGCCATATAAATCCTCGACCAGCCAACCATCACTACCCACGCACCCATCAACCACCAATAGGGTTTCTTACCCCCGAGAGCGTGGCCGATGATGAGGTAGATGGACATTGTGGTTGCAGCGTGTGCCGACACCGTGCCATAGTGTCCTCCCGTGTAGAATCGCTCCTTGATAGGGTCCCACACAAGGTGAAGGCTACTCTGCAACTCCGCCACTCGGTTGGGACGTGGTACCTGAAACGTATCCTTAAAGAAGTTGCAAATCTGGTCGCCCGCAGCCACGCCCACCAACACAGAGAGCAGCACCACAAGCATATATCGCCACCCACACTTTCGCCATATCATCCACAAGAGAAACAGATAGAGGGGTGCCCACACAGCTTTGGCGGAGAAGAACCACATCAGGCGGTCTATCACCACCCCGCCATCAAAATTCAGAGCGAGGAATATGGGGTTGTCAAAAGAGAACGGACTTGCGGTCATAGGGTTGTGCTACAAGTTTTTGGGTGAGTATTTGAGTGTATTGTGGCCTGGGCACCAAGCCCTTCCATTAGTCGTTGTTCCTTGCAAGGCCAATGTAGTACAGAAGAGTTGCGATGGCACTCAGGGCGGCCACAAGGTAGGTGCGTGCTGCCCAGCGGAGCGAGATGGTTGCGCCCTCCATCTCCTGTGGCGAGAGTGTTCCACTATTTTCGAGCCATTGGAGCGCACGATCCGAAGCATTATACTCCACGGGGAGGGTGACAACCGAGAAGAGGGCCGAAGCGGCAATCATACCGATGCCCACCCAAAAGACCGCCGGAGAGGTGTTGATGAGTACAAGGCCCACAATCACCACCCACGTCGAGATGGATGAAGTGAACTGAATGACGGGCACCAGAGCCGAGCGCATACGCAGTGGAGCATATCCATAGGCGTGCTGCACGGCGTGTCCACACTCGTGGGCAGCCACCGCAGCCGCAGCCACCGAGTTGCTCGAATAGACACTCTCCGAAAGGTTTACGGTGCGAGTGGCGGGGTTGTAGTGGTCCGTAAGGTGGCCACGGGTTGACACCACCCTCACATCATTAATTCCGTGGTCCCTGAGCATCTTCTCGGCCACCTCACGTCCTGTGAGGCCACCGCTGAACATCACACGGGAGTATTTGCGAAACACCGATTGTAGGCGACCTTGTACGACCATTCCCACGATACCGATGATGATAATAAGCATAAAGTTAGTTGTCATAATCAATTTGTTTTAGTTTGTATTGTTGTTGGGGTTGTTTACTAATCTACTAACGAGTTGCAAGCCTATTTATTACCCTACTTACGCACATTATAGAACGAGTCGGCTTGTGCCGTAGGGGTGAGGACTATCTCGTTGATGTGTACGTGGTCGGGCTGCGACGTTGCCCACACAACCGCCTCGGCCACATCCTTGCCCGTGAGTGGTTGCAGACCTGCATACACCCCGTCGGCACGCTGTTTGTCGCCGTGGAAACGCACAATAGAAAACTCCGTTTCGACCATACCGGGACGTATCTCCGTAACACGGATACCCTGGCGGAGGAAGTCGATGCGCATACCCTGACTCAGTGCGTGAACTGCGTGTTTGGTAGCACAATAGACATTACCGTTCTCATAGACTTGTGTGCCCGCAATGGAGCCGATATTGACAATGTGGCCACGAATGCCATTCTCCACCATAAGGTTTACCACCACGCGGGAGATGTAGAGGAGTCCTTTGATGTTGGTATCTATCATTGCGTTCCAATCGTCGGGATTACCATCGTTGACGTGCTCCAAACCTGCGGCCAAACCGGCGTTATTCACTAACACATCAATCTGACGGAACTTCTCCGGCAAGGCTTCGATTGCGGCCTCACACATTGCCTGCTCCCTCACATCAAAGGCGGCTACACAAACCTCTGCACCATAGGTTGCTTTTAGTTCGGCTTTGAGAGCTTGGAGTCGGTCGCCACGACGTCCTGTAATGATGAGTTTGTCGCCTGCGGCAGCGTATGCACGTGCGGTTGCCTCGCCAATACCCGAGGTTGCACCTGTGATGAGAACGGTCTTTTTCATATCCTAAAAGGTTGTGTTTGTGTTTGAGAGTGTAAAAGTACCAATTTTTTCGTACATTTGAGCCGATAAACCAGATTTTATGTCCAAACGCGGTGTTGAAATACTCCTTGCGAGCCGTATGGCCGAAGGCACAGGGCGCAAAAAGGGAGCCATGCAGGGTGTGGCCACTGTGGCCGTAGCCGTCAGTATGGCTGTGATGATTGTGTCGATGGCCGTGGTTGGCGGCTTCGAGAAGGCTTTGGTGGAGAAGATGACCGGAATGACAGGCCATATCACCGTCGAACGCTTTGTGAGTGGCTTTGATACCGACCAAAATCCACCCCTTGTGCGCAACGAGGAGTTCGAGAGGCGTGTGAAAGAGATGGCCCACGTTGACCACATCTCGGCTTGGGCGGGCAAGATGGGCGTGCTGAAAAGTAGGAACGCTATGCAGGGAGTGTTGTTGCGTGGTGAGGAGGAGGGCTACGACTCGCTATTCTTCAAGCGCAACCTCGTGGAGGGCGCACTGCCACGCATCGGTGGCCTCGATAGGCGCAAAGATTTGTTGGTGTCGAAAAGTATGGCCAACCTCTTGGACATTGGTGTCGGCGATAAGGTCGAAGCGGTCTTCATTGGCGAGGGTGTACCCACCCGCAGGGATGCCTACAAGGTGTGTGGTATCTTCTCAACCGGTATGGAGAGTTTCGAACGCCTGCTTGCCTTGACCGACATACGCAACGTACAAAGACTCAACGGGTGGAGCGAAGAGGAGGTTAGTGGTTACCACATCTCGGCCGACCGTATGGAGAATATGGAACGCCTCGGTGGGGAGGTGCGTGTGGAGGCTCTCCACGCGGGCGGAAGTACTCTGTGGCGCACCAGCGACCTGTCGCAAACATACCCTCAAATATTCAATTGGCTTGCCACCCACGATGTCAATGCGGCTGTTATCATAGTGATAATGTTGGCCGTTGCGCTACTCAATATGATTACGGCTCTGTTGATTATCATCTTCGAGCGTATCCGTATGATTGGCACACTGAAAACACTCGGCATGCGCAACCGAGCCATACAGAGGGTGTTCCTGTGGCGTTCGTTGGGCGTTATTGTGCGTGGTATGGCGTGGGGAAATGTTGTGGGTGTGGGCATTGTGTTGCTGCAACACTTCACGGGCCTTGTGAGGCTGGACCCCGAGGCCTACCTGCTCTCGGCCGTACCCGTAGAGTGGGGCTGGGACTGGTGGATTGGACTAAACATTGCCACCCCCATTGTTCTTGTAGCACTACTCTCTATCCCCGTGGCAATCGTGGCTCGCATCAAACCAGACCAAACTTTGAAATTTCAATAATGAAATTTCAAAGTTTGAATTGAGAATTGAGAATTGAGATGAATAAGATTTTTAAGATACTGACAATCATCCTATTGGCTTTTGCAGCAACATCTTGCAAAGTGGTGTCGTTGCGCAACTTTGAGTTGAAGAAGGCCGAGGTGGTGAAGTTTGATATGAGTGGCGCAGAGGTGGTGATGACCATCCGCAACAAGTCGCTCTTCAAGGTTACGCTCACAGACGGAGTGCTCGGAGCCTACGACGAGGGCAAACTCATTGGCGAGGTATTCGTGAAAGAACCCGTGGTGCTGCCCGGGCGCAAAACCACCACCGTAACACTAAAAGTAGGACTTCGCTTCCCCTCCCCAATGGCAGCCCTAAGGGCCCTGAATACACTCACAAAGACACCCGAACGACTCACAATCTCGGGTTACGGCGAGGGTAAGGTGTTGTGTTTCAGCAAAAAAATTGCGCGCGAGAACGTACCCATTTCCAAATTTATCAGTATATTTGGCACACCTTCGCACTATTTTTCGGAACATTCGCTATGAGAAAAGTATTAATAACAACTTTATTTGCAACACTTTGTGCCATTTTTAGCGCAGAGTGTCAGACCATTACACAGTTTAAGGAGAGGCTCGCGGTAGCCGACACTCTATCGGGAGCCAGGGTGGTGTGTGTAGAGTTTGGTAGCGCAAAGGAGGCTATCGAAAAGTTTGATGTACAGACCTCACCGATGGAGGTTTTGCAAGGTTATCGTATCCGCATATACAGCGGCAACCATCAGGCTGCTCGTGCGGAAGCCGAAGCTGCAAAGGCTCTCTTTGAGGAGAACTATGCCGTACCAGCCTACTTTGTCTATGACAACCCATATTTCCTTGTAACCGTGGGTAATTGTCTGTCGCAGGAAGAAGCTATGATTTTACTTCGTAGCGTAAGGGTACACTTTCCCAAGGCATTCATAGTAACAACCGAGATACCACGCCAGGTAGTGCTCTCTCGTCCCACTCCCAAACCCACAGAGGAGGCCCTATCCGCCGAGCAACTGCAAACTGAAAATCCCACTCAGGAGGAACAAAAACAAGAGGAGGCAGCGGTGGTTTTGGAACAAAGATAACAAGAGGAAACTAAACAGCAGAACCATCACCCTTGGAACTCACACATAACAAGAGCGCCACCTTTCGGGTGGCGCTCTTTGCACATATTACTAAATAGGTA
>JAGBGK010000064.1 GCA_017936005.1 Tidjanibacter sp. | reverse complement strand
TGCTCGGCAACTGGTCCTTTGGCGACTACTTCAAGAAGGAGGCCATCGGTTGGGCTTGGGAGTTGCTGACCGAGGTTTATGGTATGCCCAAGGATAGGCTCTATGCCACCGTGTTCGAGGGCGCTCCTGAGGAGGGTGTACCTATGGACCAAGAGGCTTATGACTATTGGAAACAGTATCTGCCCGAGGACCACATCATTCTCGGTAACAAGCACGACAACTTTTGGGAGATGGGCGAAACGGGTCCTTGTGGTCCTTGTAGCGAGATTCACTTCGACCTCCGCAGCGAGGAGGAGAGGGCACAGAAGGCCGGTAGCGAGATGGTTAATATGGGCCACCATCTTGTGATTGAGATTTGGAACCTTGTGTTTATGCAGTTCAACCGCAAGGCTAACGGCTCGTTGGAGCCACTGCCCCACAAACACATCGACACCGGTATGGGCTTCGAGCGTTTGTGTATGGTGTTGCAGAACAAGCAGAGCAACTACGATACCGACGTGTTCCAGACTCGTATTAGCGAGATTGCAGCCCTGTCGGGTAAAAAATATGGCGAGGATGAGAAAGCTGATATCGCAATGAGGGTTATCGCTGACCACCTCCGCACCATTTCGTTCTCTATTGCCGACGGTCAGCTGCCCAGCAACGTGAAAGCAGGCTATGTTATTCGCCGTATCTTGCGCCGTGCAGTGCGCTATGGTTACACCTACCTCGGATTCAACGAGCCTTTCATCTGCAAACTCGTTCCCGGATTGGTGGAGCAGATGGGCGCACAATTCCCCGAATTGAAAGCACAGCAGAACCTCATCGTTAGCGTTATCTGCGAGGAGGAGAGTGCGTTCTTGAAAACCCTTGCTACGGGTATCAACCTCTTGGAGGGTGTGATTACCAAGGTGCGTAAGGCCGGTGGCTCGGTTATTGATGGTAAGTCGGCATTCACTCTCTATGACACCTACGGCTTCCCCATCGACCTCACCGAACTCATTGCCAAAGAGAACGGTATGGGTGTTGACTTGGAGGCTTTCGATGTAGAGTTGCAAGCACAGAAGGCTCGCTCGCGTAATGCGGCAGTGGTTGAGAACGACGACTGGGTGGAGTTGCAGGCAGGCGTTAGCAGCGAGTTTGTGGGATACGACAGCCTTACTGCCGAGGTGAACATTGTACGCTACCGCAGAGTAACAACTAAGGGTAAGACTCTCTATCAGCTCGTTTTCGACCGTACACCTTTCTATGCAAACAGTGGTGGTCAGGTGGGCGACAATGGTACCATTGAGGCCAATGGTAAGACCATCAACGTTGTTGATACCATCAAGGAGAATGGACTCCCCATCCACATCGTGGCAGAACTGCCCGAGGATGTAAATGTAACCTTTGTTGCAACGGTGAACGAGGAGGATAGGCTCGCTTCGGCACGCCACCACTCCGTAACCCACCTTATGCACAAGGCACTGCGTGATATTCTTGGCTCGCACGTTGAGCAGAAGGGCTCGCTTGTGTGCCCCGACTATCTCCGTTTCGACTTCTCGCACTTCCAGAAGGTTACCGACGAGGAGTTGCGTCAGGTGGAGAAGGCTGTTAATGCAATGATTAGGGCCAACCACGCTTTGGATGAGAACCGTGAGTGCTCCATTGAGGAGGCACAGCAGGCGGGTGCAATGATGCTCTTTGGTGAGAAGTATGGCGACAAGGTGAGGATGATTCGCTTTGGCGAGAGTGTGGAGCTTTGTGGTGGTACCCACGTTGGTGCAACAGGTCAGATCGGTATGTTTAAGATTGTGGCCGAGAGCGCTATTTCGGCAGGTGTGAGGCGTATCGAGGCTGTTGCAGGTGCAGTGGCAGAGGAGAGACTCTACACCATTGAGGAGACCCTCAAAGAGGTGCAGAAGAGCGTAGGCTCGCCCGCACTGTTGCAGGCCATCAAGAAGATGGTTGACGACAACGCCGAACTCCGTAAGGAGATTGAGGGCTTCCGTGCCGAGAAGGCCAAAGGAGTGGCCGATGCGATTGGCAAAATTATTGCCGAGAGTGGTCAGAAGGTGTTCAGCAAGGTTGTGGATATGCCCGTGGATATGATCAAGGATGCAATCTATGCTCTGCGTACCGCCAATCCGGATGTTGCCATTGTGCTCGGTAGCCGCGAGGGTGGTAAACCTATGTTGGCTGTGGCTGTTGGCGATGCACTTGTGGCTAAGGGCGTGAAGGCAGGCGACATCGTGCGCACCGCTGCAAAGGAGATGCAGGGTGGCGGTGGCGGTCAGCCCTTCTATGCAACCGCAGGTGGTAAGAACCCCGAGGGATTGGAGAAGGCTATCGCTGTGGCCGAGGAGTTGATTTTGGCAAAAATGTAATTTTGTGGAATAAGAAGGAGATTAAAACCAATCAATAAAATATGGCACAACTGAAAGTTCTTTTGATGATATTGGACGGCTGGGGCAAGGGTAACCACTCTAAGGGTGATGTTATTTACACCGCCCAGCCAGAGTTTATCAACTCGCTCGAAGAGAAGTATCCTTCGGCAGAGTTGCGTACTGATGGCGAAAATGTTGGTCTGCCCGAGGGCCAGATGGGAAACTCCGAGGTGGGCCACCTTAACATTGGCGCAGGTAGGGTTGTGTATCAAGACCTTGTGAAGATTAACCGTGCGTGTAGGGACAACTCCATTATGGAGAATCCCGAGGTTAAGGCCGCATTTGAGTATGCAGTGGCACAGGGGGCAAAGGTACACTTTATGGGCCTTGTGAGCGATGGTGGTGTACACAGCCAGCAGAGCCATCTGCACAAACTCTTTGATATTGCACAGGCTTATGGCGTTGCCGATAGGGCCTATGTTCACTGCTTTATGGATGGTCGTGATACCGACCCCCAGAGTGGCAAGGGATATATTGAGGCTTTGGAGAACCACCTGAAAGTGAGTGGTGGTAAGATTGCCTCGATTATTGGCCGCTACTATGCTATGGATAGGGACAAACGTTGGGAGAGGGTGAAGATTGCCTATGACCAGATTGTTAATGGCGAAGGCCGCCACGCTACCGATATGGTTGCTGCCGTTGCCGAGAGCTATGCAGAGGGTGTAACCGACGAGTTTATCAAACCCATTGTGGCTGTGGATGAGAACGACCAGCCCATCGGCCTTATTGAGGCTAACGACGTGGTTATCTTCTTCAACTTCCGCAACGATAGGGCGAAGGAGCTTACCATTGTGCTCACCCAACAGGATATGCCCGAGGAGGGTATGCACACCCTGCCCTTGTACTACTGCTGTATAACTCCCTACGATGCTAAGTTTGAGGGCCTCCACATTCTCTTCGACAAGGAAAATGTGAATAATACCATTGGCGAGTATGTTTCCTCGCTTGGTTTGAAACAGTTGCGCATTGCAGAGACAGAGAAATATGCCCACGTTACCTTCTTCCTCAATGGTGGTCGTGAGGCCGAGTTTGCAGGCGAGAGCCGCATTTTGATTCCCTCGCCCAAGGTTGCAACCTACGACCTCCAACCCGAGATGAGCGCACCTGAGGTGGCTGCATCGTTGGTTGCCGAACTCAAAAAGCAGGAGTTCGATTTCATCGCTCTGAACTTTGCCAATGGCGATATGGTTGGCCACACCGGTATTTGGGATGCAATCTATAAGGCAGTGAAGACCGTTGATGCTTGCGTTAAGGATGTGGTAACTACGGCTGTGGAGAATGGTTACGAGGTGGTGATTATTGCCGACCACGGTAACGCTGATAATGCTGTGAATGAGGACGGCTCGCCCAACACTGCCCACTCGCTCAACCCCGTGCCTATCATTGTAGTGTCGGATAGGGTAGCGAGCGTGGAGAACGGTGTGCTGGCAGATGTTGCTCCCACGGTGCTGAAATTGATGGGCCTTGCTCAGCCTGCCGAGATGACCGGCAAAGCACTTGTGGAGTTCAAATAGTGTTGAGATTGAGCACTAATAATTGAAAAGACAAATCGGGACGAGGAATTTCCTCATCCCGATTGTTTTATATTGTTGCTTGCTATCTGAATTTTACATGTAGGGGTAAAGTACATCCGACGCGCACAGGTCTATCATTTATGTAACCAGGTTCCCATTTGGGACACTTTTTCAGCACGCGCTCGACCGCTTTGTTGTAGGAAGGGTGGGGCGACATCAGTATGTTGATATTAGATAGGCTACCATCCTTTTCAATGACGAACTTTATGAGTATGACTCCTTGTGCGCCCATATTTGCGGCGTCAGCAGGTACATCGAACTTCATGCTAAACCACTTTCTGAAAGTATTCAAGTCGCCACCTTTAAACGTCGGCATGATAGTAACCCCATCCTTTTCGCTGTAAACTTTGTTGTCGTCAAAATCTGTTGGCAGCGACGTGCTATCTTCGTTGTAATGTATTGTGTATGTAATCTTTTTGCTTGCCGTCTTTGCTTCTCCTAGATAGGTGATTTCCTCTATTCGGTTGCCATGCGTGTCGTAGGTGTAGGTTTTGGTGGCTGTTAGAGCACCTTCGCTATCATACGATAGGCATGAGTCAATATGTCCATCGTTGTTGTATGAAAAAACGTCTCGACTTACAATTGTGTTGCTGCTGTCTAATGTGGCACTCTCTTCAATTTTGTTGTCGGGAGAGTATGTGTAGAGATGCGATAACTTTGCAATTACCACACTGTCTGCATTGTATGTTGTGGTTTTTACTTTGTTGCCGTTACTGTCATATTGATACTGCAACCTAAATGCAACCTCTTGGTTGGCATAGGTTATTGCCTCTGCGAGTCTGTTGTTTGAATCATACACATAACCCAAACGACTAGTTCCTCTGCCAGAGATGCGACTAGTTCCGACTATGTTGCCTCTTTCGTCGTGAGTGTAGTGGTGAAGTTGGATGGGGTGTCCGGCCTCATTAAATGTTGTTTTTTCTACCAACAGACCGTTTATATTATTATAGTTATACGCAACGTTGGACATTAACTCTCCCGTACCCTTGGATGTGCTGGACTTTTCAATGTCACCCTTCTGATTGAAGGTGTAGTTGTGGACAAGGGACGGTATGTTGTGTTCGACTGCTTCTGGTGAGTTGAATATTTTGATGATCACCGAATCCACATTGCCAAACAACTCAGGGTGTTCTTCGTAGCCCTGCCTTTTGGGTGGATTGTTCTGTGCATGGATTGGGCCCTCTATGGCCATGAGCGACATTAGGGCAATAAGGGCGAGACGTGGTTTCATTGTGGGTATTTTTTTGTTTCCCCACAAAATTAGCAAATGTCGAGCGTATTTGCAATACAATGCCAAAAAATAAGCATGGGCGACGTGTGTCATCGCCCATGCTCTCGTGAAGTTCAAGTGTTCGATTTAGTCTGTTGTTATTTGTGGTTAGTAGGGTGGGCTATCTTTATATAATATATAGGTACTCCCTAATTATATGTAGGCAGCCCTCCAAAGTTGTATTCCTACTCGGCCTTGTGAACGAGGGTGATAATCTCACCGCCGTGCTCAATGGCTTTCTCATTGTCAGGCAGTGTTTTCCGAGCCCTCTCGGGGAGCGACTTCTTCAAGCCCACCTTCACATAGTCCATCGTAACGATGGGGCGCACCTTCAAATATCCACCCAAAATCATCGTGTTGAACAATCGGGCATTACCCATCTTGGCACACTCCTCGGTGGCGTTGATGGTGTAGATATTGATGTCCTTACGAGTGGGGTGGTGGGTGATGCCATTGGTGTCGTAAATGAGCGTACCGCCGGGGCGAACACTACCCTCAAATTTGTCCAGACTCTGCTGGTTGAGCACAATCACGGTGTCGCATTTCTGCACGATGGGCGAACTCACAGGGCTGTCGCTCACCACAACAGTGACGTTGGCAGTACCGCCACGCATCTCAGGGCCGTAGCTTGGTAACCAACTTACCTCGTAACCCTGCAACATTCCCGAATAGGCCAAAATTTTACCGGTAGAAAGGACTCCCTGTCCTCCGAAACCTGCAATAATAAGTTCCTCTTTCATCTCTATTTTTTGTGTTGTTAAGGGTTAATTACTCGTTTTTGATATCTCCCAGCGGGTAGGCGGGCAACATATTCTCCTCCATCCACTTGTTTGCTTGTACGGGAGTCATCTTCCAACCGCTATTGCAGGTGGCAACAAACTCCACAAACGAGAGACCCTTGCCTGCGAGGGCGTTCTCAAAAGCCTTGCGGATGGCCTTCTTGGCCTTGCGCACATTTGCGGGGGTATGAACACTCTGGCGAGTAACGTAGCACACGCCGGGGAGTTGGCATACAAAGTCGGCAACCTTGTAGGGGTAGCCGTGCAACTGTGGATCACGACCATAGGGGCAGGTGGCGGTTTTCATACCCAGCAGGGTCGTGGGGGCCATCTGTCCACCGGTCATACCATAGATTGCGTTGTTGATGTAGAACACTGCGATACTCTCGCCGCGATTGCAGACGTGGATACTCTCGGCCGTACCGATAGCTGCCAAGTCGCCGTCGCCCTGATAGGTGAAGACGAGTTTGTCGGGATAGAGTCTGTGTGCGGCGGTAGCCACAGCAGCGGCCCTACCGTGAGCAGCCTGTATCCAGTCGATATTCAGATAGTTGTATGCAAACACCGAGCAACCCACGGGCGAAACACCGATAGCCTTATCCTGCACACCCATCTCCTCAATCACCTCAGCGATGAGTTTATGAATAGTACCGTGGCTGCAACCAGGGCAGTAGTGCATTACATTGTCGGTCAAAACGGGAGTTTTGGAATAAACCAAATTCTCTTTGGTCTTTTCAACGATATATTCTGCCATAGCCTTTCTTACTTTTTAACGATTTTGTTCAACAATGCCTCATAGACCTCCTCGGGCGAGTAAACTGCACCACCGGTGCGACCATAATGCTCAACGGGTACTGCGCCATTTATTGCCAACCTTACATCATCGACCATCTGGCCCATATTCAACTCGGCAACCAACACACCCTTGGTCTTTGCTGCCACCTCGGCAATCTTCTTGCTGGGGAAGGGCCACAGGGTGATGGGACGAATGAGCCCCACTTTGTAGCCATTCTCCCTTGCTATCTCAATGGTTTTCTTGCAGATGCGTGCCGATGAGCCGAAGGCTACCAACAGGTAGTCGGCATCCTCACACATATACTCCTCATAGCGTACCTCCTCGGCCTCGCAACGAGCATATTTCTCAAAAATCTTGTAGTTGAACTGCTCCTGGCGGTAGGGATCCAACTCCAACGAGGTGACGATGTTACCCTTACGGCTCTCGCTCTTACCCGTGCAGGCCCAACTATCGTGCATCTGCTTAATCTCCTCGTCTGTCCAACGGGGCCTCTGCTCGGCAAGTTCCACCTTCTCCATCATCTGACCGATAACACCATCGGAGAGAATCATCACAGGGTTACGATACTTAAACGCCAAGTCGAAAGCGTCGAACACAAAGTCGTGCATCTCCTGCACCGAAGCGGGAGCAAGTACGATAATCTTGTAGTCGCCGTGGCCACCGCCCTTAACTGCCTGATAGTAGTCGCTTTGTGCGGGCTGAATGGTACCCAAACCTGGACCACCACGGGTCACGTTCACAACCACGCAAGGCAGTTCTGCACCTGCAAGGTAGGTGAGTCCCTCGCACATAAGGCTGATACCGGGGCTGGACGAAGAGGTCATAACCCTCTTGCCACAAGCAGCACCGCCATAGACCATATTGATTGACGAGACCTCGCTCTCGGCCTGAACCACAACCATACCGGTTGTCTCCCAAGGCTTACGCTCCATGAGTGTCTCCATAACCTCGCTCTGCGGGGTGATAGGGTAGCCGAAATAGCCATCGGCTCCGCAACGGATTGCAGCTTCTGCAATAACCTCGTTGCCTTTCATCAATTTAATTTCTCCCATAGCACCTACTCAAATTTTTGTCTGTAAACCGTAATACAAGTGTCGGGGCAAATGATTGCACAACTAGCACAACCTGTGCAGTTGTCGGGGTTTGCCATTTGGGCATAGTGGTAACCTTTGCCGTTGACTGCAGGCGCAAGTGCCAACACATCACACGGACAAGAGGCAACGCAGACCTCACAGCCTTTACAACGCTCGATGTCTACAACGATTGTTCCCTTGATTTTTGCCATAATGTTTAGTAGTTAAATATTAATTAAAACAATTTGTGTCTGCTAAAACTCGTGTATCACCACTCCACTACGCAACTTGGGTTCAAACCAAGTGGTCTTGGGAGGCATAATGTTGCCGCTGTCGGCAATGTCAATGATTTGTTGCATCGACACGGGGTAGAGTGCAAAGGCAACTTTCATCTCGCCACTATCAACCCTCTTCTGCAACTCACCCAAGCCACGTATGCCACCCACAAAGTCTATACGCTTATCTCTGCGCAAGTCCTTAATGCCAAGCACCTTGTCGAGTACGAGGTTGGAGAGCACCGTGACATCCAGCACGCCAATAGGATCCGAGTCGTCATAAGTGCCCTCTTTGGCCGTCAGCGAGTACCACCTGCCATTTAGATACATTCCGAAGTTGTGTAGAGTGTCGGGCTTGTAGATTTCCACACCCTTATCTTCTACCACGAAATTCTCCTCCACGGCAGCGATAAACTCCTCTTCGGTGAGTCCGTTAAGGTCCTTCACAAGGCGGTTGTAATCGATGATGTTGAGCTGTTCACCGGGGAATATCACAGCCAAAAACCAGCAATACTCCTCGGCTCCCGTGTGGTTCGGATTTGCCTTCATCCTCTCCTGACCAACCCTTGCGGCTGCGGCTGTGCGGTGGTGTCCGTCGGCCACATAGAGGGCGGGGATTTGTTCGAAGATGTTGGTAATCTGTGCAATATCCTCGTCGCTATCAATCACCCACAGAGTGTGTCCCACGCCATCCTCGCTAACGAAATCATACTCGGGCTTCTCGGCCACCACGCGCTCCACAATGGCGTTCATATCCTCCCTTTCGGGGTATGCAAAGAACACAGGTTCGAGGTTTGCGCTCTGGGCGTTCACGTGCTTCATTCGGTCCTCCTCTTTATCAGCCCTTGTGAGTTCGTGCTTTTTGATGTGTCCCTCCACGTAGTCCTCGAAGTGGCAGCAGGCCACAAGGCCATACTGCCTCTTGCTGTTCATCGTTTGGGCGTAGATATAGTAACACTCTTTGGGCTCTTTGGTCAACCAGCCTCTCTCTTTCCACGCAGTGTAGTTCTCCACGGCTTTGCCATATACGGCCTCGTCGTGCTCGTCAATCATCGGCTCGAAGTCAATCTCGGGCTTGATGATGTGCAGCAGGCTCTTTTCGCCGGCCTCGGCTTTGGCCTCAATGGAGTTCAATACGTCATAGGGGCGTGAGGCTACCTCTGCTGCAAACTCCTGCGGAGGACGTACTCCGCAAAATGCCTTAATCTTAACCATAGTGGTGAACTATTTGTTTACCTGATACCTGCGGTTGCCGGTCTTGAAGAAATCGACAATCTGCTCGGCAGCGGCTTTGGCAGCGTTGTAGTTGGCTTCGGCGGTCTCTGCACCCTGCTTCTTGGGGGTTGCAAAGACACGGTTGCCAAATTTCTCGTTCAGTTCGGCCTGACACGCTGCTGCGATGTCGGTGGCATATTTGAGGTCCTCCCTCTCTGTCAACACAGCCAGCAGGTCCTCCTCGCTTACAACCTCCTTGCGGGCGGTGTTTACCACAATAGCACCTTTGGGCGAGCTCTCCAACAAGTGACGGTCTACAAATTTCTTATACTTCTCCGTTGCAGGAATGTGCAACGAGATATAATCACACGTTTTGTAGAGTTCCTCGGCACTCTCCACACGGGTTACGCCATTGCGCTCAAAGATGCTCAAATCGGTAATCGAGGGCGACAGCGCATAGACATCCATACCGAGAGCCTTACCATAGCGGCCCACGATTTGGCCAATAGCTCCGTAGCCGTGGACACCAAGTTTTTTACCACAAATCTCCTTACCCGTACCGGGCTTGAAGGTGTTCCTCGACATATAAATCATCAGTCCCAGGGCCAACTCTGCCACTGCATTAGCGTTCTGTCCGGGGGTATTCATAACCACAATGCCCCTCTCCGAGGCGGCCACACAGTCCACATTGTCGTATCCGGCACCGGCCCTCACCACAATTTTGAGCTGTGGAGCGGCGGCAATCACTTCGGCCGTAACCTTGTCGCTACGTACGATGAGTGCATCAGCATCCTTCACGGCCTCCAAAAGTTCAGCTTTGTCGGTATATTTTTCGAGGAGGGCAAGTTCATATCCAGCCTCCTCCACAACCTTTGCAATGGCCCCTACGGCTGCTTTTGCAAAGGGTTTCTCGGTTGCTACTAAAATTTTCATAGGTTCTATTAGGCCATAAAAGTCCACAGCACGCTCCCTTTTGTGCTCATAGGTATATGGTACAATGATAGGCATACGCAACTGTGGACTTCTATGTTAGTGTAGGTTTTTGTTAGGTCAATTCATTGTAGGGCAAAACAAGACTATGCGTGGAGCCTCTCGAACTCCTGCATACACTCCACAAGTGCCTTTACACTCTCCAAGGGGAGTGCATTGTAGCAACTTGCACGGAAACCACCCACCAAGCGGTGGCCCTTGATGCCAACCATACCTTTCTCTTTTGCAAACTCCAAGAACTCGCCTGCAAGTGCCTCATACTCGGGGTTCATTACAAAGCAGATGTTCATCCTCGAACGGTCCTCTACGGCAGCTGTGCCACGGAAAAGTTTGTTGCGATCAATCTCGGCATAGAGCATTTCGGCCTTCTCGCAGTTGCGGCGATACATCTCCTTCATACCACCGATACTCTTCATCCACCTGAGGGTCTCCATTAAAACGTAGATGGGGAATACGGGAGGGGTGTTAAACATTGAGTTGTTCTCAATGTGGCTCTTGGGATTAACCATGCTGGGCACAGGGCGTACAACCTTATCCACCATATCATCACGGATAATCACGAAGGTAACACCCGCAGGAGCAAGGTTTTTCTGTGCACCACCATAGATGATTGCATATTTCGACACGTCCACGGGGTGGCTCAAAATATCGGAACTCATATCGCAGATGTGAGGAATGGGGGAGTCGATGTCGGTGTGATTCTCGGTACCATAGATGGTGTTGTTCATACAGGTGTAGAGATAGTCGCAATCGGTGGGAATGGTGTATCCTTTGGGGATTGCCGAGAAATTGCTCTCTTCGCCACTTGCAATAACCTCTACCTCGCCAAAGAGTTTAGCCTCTTTGATAGCCTTCTTGGTCCAAACGCCGGTGTTCACATAGGCTGCTTTGGTGCCGAGGAAGTTGTAGGGGATGTGGAAGAATTGGGTGCTTGCGCCACCGCCCACAAAGTATATCTGGTAGTTGTCGGGAATCTCCAAAAGTTCCCTAAAAAGAGCCTTTGCCTCGTCCATTACAGCATCGAACTCCTTGGTACGGTGCGAGATGGAGAGGAGCGAGAGTCCGCTACCATTGAAATCCAAAACGGCCTGTGCTGCTTTCTCCAAAACCTCTTGGGGCAGAATCGAAGGGCCTGCATTGAAATTGTGTTTCATAAGTTTTCGTAGTTGTTAGGTAAAAAGTTAAAACGTATTTTAGGTTTTTCTTACAAATCGTAATTAAACATTCGCAAATATATGTAAAATCAAAAAGAAAAACAATACTCACCTATATTAATTTTATGTTTCATTGATTGAAAAAAATAGTTATCTTTGTAGATTGAAATACACTCGAAAGAAATGATAAAGTCAATGACAGGTTTCGGTAAAGCCGAAATCGCAATAGCAGACCGTAAGATTACGGTGGAAACACGCTCGCTGAATGGTAAACAACTCGACTTGTCGGTCAAGATGCCGGCTCGTTATCGCCAATTTGAGTATGAGGTACGCAATAAGGTTGCCAAAGAACTTCAACGTGGTAAGGTCGATTTGTTTGTAACGATAGAGAATACCGCAGGTAAGGAGGCTTCGGTAGCCATTAATGAGGTTCTCTTTAAGAGCTATTCGGAGCAACTGATGGCCCTCGCAGCAGCATCGGGACTTGGTGCCGGAAGCGAGGTGCAGTCGCAGGTATTGTCGGCAGTGATGCGTATGCCAGATGTGGTATCCACAGAGGTTGACAGCGTTGGCGAGGAGGAGAAAAATGCTCTGTTGCAGGCTGTTGACGAGGCCCTCAGGCAACACAATGAGTTCCGCGTGCACGAGGGTAAGGTGTTGATTGATGACCTGTTGCACCGTGTGGAGATGATTGAGGGTTACCGCAAGGCCGTTGAGCCCTATGAGAAGGCTCGCACCGAAACAATCAAAAAACGTATCGTTGACCAATTCTCTCAGGTGGGCGTTGCTTATGATGCAGCACGCTTGGAGCAAGAGATGATTTATTATATCGAAAAGCTCGACATTACAGAAGAGAAGGTGCGTCTGGATAAGCACTGCGCCTATTTCCGCGCGGTGGCCACCGAGGAGGAGAGTGTGGGCCGTAAACTAGGCTTTGTGGCACAGGAGATGGGCCGTGAGATTAACACTATGGGCTCCAAGTCCAACGACTCCGAGATGCAGATTTTGGTAGTGAAAATGAAGGACGAGTTGGAGAAGATTAAAGAACAGGTACTCAATATTTTGTAGCACACAGAAACCTATGGGTAAACTGATTATTTTTTCTGCCCCCTCGGGCTCCGGCAAGACAACCATCGTGCGCCGATTGATGGAGGAAATGAGTGGCTTGGAGTTTTCCGTTTCGGCCACTTCAAGGGCTCCTCGTGGTGCGGAACAGCACGGAAAAGATTACTACTTCCTCTCTGCCGAAGAGTTTGATAAACTAATCGCAGAGAATAGTTTTGTGGAATGGGAGGAGGTTTATGCCGGCACCAAATACGGTACTTTGAAGAGTGAGTTGGAGCGTATTTGGGCAAAGGGCAACACCATCTTGTTTGATGTGGATGTAAAGGGTGGAGTGCGCTTGAAGAGTATTTTCGGCACAGATGCTCGCTCTATTTTCATTATGCCACCTTCGGTGGAGGAGTTGCGACGTAGGCTGGAAGGTAGAGCTACCGACTCGCCTGAGAAGATAGCCCAGCGTATTGCAAAGGCCGATGAGGAACTTGGCTATGCCCCACAGTTTGACGTGGTTGTGGTGAACGACAATCTTGACACTGCGGTTGCAGAGGTCCACGATGCTGTGGCAGAATTTATTGGTGGAAAATAAAACAAAAACACAACACAGGCTGCGCCTGCAATGCTCAATTCTCAATTCTCAATTCTCAATTCTCAATGACTGTCCTCTACTTTGGCTCTTTCAATCCCATTCACAATGGACACCTTGCTGTGGCTCAATATGTTTTGAGCGAGGGCTTGGCAGAGGAAGTGTGGCTGGTGGTGTCGCCCCAAAACCCACACAAACAACAAGCCGACCTTGCACCTGAGGAGCAGAAGTTGGAGATGGCCCGCAGGGCTGTGGAGAATATCAAGGGAGTGAAGGTCTGTGATGTGGAGCTTGAGCTACCCCGACCTTCATATACGATTGATACGCTTGACCACCTTCGTAGCGTTCATCATGATAGAGAGTTTGCTCTGCTTGGGGGAGGTGATGTGGCGGCAAGTATCCACACATGGAAAGAGGCTTCAAGGTTGTTGAGTGAGAATAGGATATTTATCTATCCTCGTGGGGAGAATGATTTGTTTGGGGAGCCGTTTGTGTTGCTACCCAAGGCTCCCAAAATGTCCCACTCTTCCACACAGATAAGGAATCTTATTGTTGCTGGTATAGAGGAGTGGAAAAACCTTGTACCCGAGGTGGTTGCAGAGTATATTATGGAAAATAATATGTATACGAGCGATAGAATAGAAGATGCATTGAGCAAAGGCAAGGAGGCCTTTGCAAGAAGCGAATTTGGGGAGGCCATCAATCATTTTGAGGAGGCTCGCAGGCTCGATGGAGAGTGTGAAGAGGCTGTGCAGTGGCTTGAAATGATTGAGGATATTTTGGCCTTCCGACACAAAGATTACTACAATCCATAAAATAAAGATTTGAAGATGATTAACATTGCACTTTTGGCCGGTGGAAACTCTTCCGAGAGGGAGATTGCCTTACAGAGTGCTGCACAAGTGGCCGCCGCTTTTGATGTGGAGAAATATAGGGTGTGGTTGGTGGATGTGTGTGGACGAAAGTTCACATACCGCACAGCCGAAGGAGGAGAGTATGGCGTTGATTTGAACGACTTTTCTCTCACTGTGGAGGACGAAAAGATAGTGTTTGACTATGCCTACATTATGATTCACGGCACCCCCGGTGAGGATGGTCATTTGCAGGGCTACCTTGAAATGATGGGGATTCCGTTCTCGTCTTGCGATATGGTGTCGAGTGTGATTACCTTCGACAAGATTACCACCAAGAGGGCTGTGGCTTACACGGGCGTTGGGCTGGCAAAGGACATTCTGCTGCGTGAGGACGATTGGATTGCGCCCGAGGCTATCGTGGCCGAACTTGGTTTGCCGCTGTTTGTGAAACCCAACGCAAGCGGAAGTAGTTGTGGCGTTACGAAGGTTAAGAGGGTGGAGGAGTTGCCCGAAGCCATTTTTAAGGCCTTTGAGGAGAGTAGCGAGGTGCTGGTGGAGGAGTTTATCGCAGGTAGGGAGATGGCCTGTGGCATATTGGTTACGGCCGACAAGGAGTGGTTGTTGCCCATTACGGAGGTGATTGCCAAGAATGAGTTTTTCGACTATGAGGCTAAATACACAGCCGGTATGAGCGACGAGATTACTCCTGCCGACATCCCTGCCGAGTTGGCCAATAGGCTCCACGCTATGACTTTGGCAGCTTATAAGGCTTGCCGTTGTAGGGGACTTGCGAGGGTGGATTTCATTGTCACTCCCGAAGGAGAACCCTACCTTGTGGAGATTAACACCATCCCTGGAATGAGTGGTGGAAGTATTGTACCCAAGCAGTTGCGTGAGGCAGGAATTAGTATGACCGAGGCCCTTACGGCCGTAATTGAGGATACCTATGAGGCAATCAATGATTGATATTGACGGTAAAATCGTCGCCACCGACATCCTTACCGAGGAGTTCTGCTGCGACTTGTCGGTGTGTAAGGGGGAGTGCTGTGTGGAGGGCGACTCCGGCGCACCACTCGACATTGAGGAGGTTGACCTGCTCGAACAGGAGTGGGATAACTACAAGGACTATATGACTCCCGAAGGCGTGGAGGCCATCGAACAGCAGGGCTTTATGGTGGTAGATGTGGATGGTGACTACACCACACCGCTTGTTGACGGAGCCGAGTGTGCCTATGCATTTAAGGAGAATGGAATCACGTTTTGCGCCATCGAGAGGGCTTATAGAGAGGGTAAAACATCATTCCTAAAACCCATCTCGTGCCACCTCTATCCCATCCGTGTGAAGCGATTTTCTACCGGTGATTATGGACTTAACCTCCACCGCTGGAACATCTGTAAGTGCGCCTTTGAGTGTGGTAAGAGACAGGGGGTGAAAATCTACAAGGCCCTCGAAGAGCCACTCGTAAGAGCCTTTGGCCGAGAGTTTTACGAGCAGTTAAGTCAAGCAGCACTTTATATTGACAAAGAAGAGGGATAGAGTAGTGTATGAATAGGAGCAGAGTGTTGAAATTTTTATTGTTGGCGGTGGCATTTCTCGCGTGTGGAAGTGCTGTGGCACAGCGCAAAACATACGAGTTGGAAGACCTGCCACAGGTACCGATGGATACCATCGATACCGATCGCCCCAATGTGAAAATCATCACCTACACCAACAACACTTGGCGCTATCTCCATACCGACTACTCACAGCGAGCCAATCAGGAAGTATTTCAGAACCATTGGGTTACAAATGGGGTGTTCGCCTATCGGGATGTGAATATCGCCGACGTGCCGGAAACGATGGAGATTGAGTTGATTAAGAATCTGGACGACTACCACCCACCTGTGTTGGGTAGGGTGTCTTCTCGTTATGGCCCACGAGGTAGGGGGATGCACAAGGGTATCGACATCGGCTTGCCCGTTGGGGAGCCAATCTTTGCAACCTTTGAGGGCAAGGTTAGGTATGCACGCTACAACTCCGGTGGCTATGGCTATTTGGTCATCCTACGCCACCCCAACGGACTCGAAACCTACTATGGACACCTCTGTAAACTCAATGTGGAGGTAAACGACTATGTGGTTGCAGGTCAGGTTATTGGCTATGGTGGTAACACAGGCCGAAGCAGGGGCCCACACCTCCACTTCGAGGTTCGATATGCCGACCTTACGTTTGACCCGGAACGAATAATCGACTTCTCCACAGGCGATCTCAAATACCACACCTTCGTTCTCGAAAGGGGATATTTTAATGTATCATCCAAGCTTACCGAAGCTCTCGAAGAAGATGACGATATGGACGGAATATTTACCGATAAAAATGGCACTCCACTCACCAGTGAGGAGATTGTCAATAACCTTGAAAAGGCTGCTGCTAAGCCGCGTCCAACGGTAAATGATGCCATATACTATAAGGTGAAGTCGGGAGATAATCTCTATCAAATTGCAGCTAAATATGGTACTACTGTTGGTGCTATTTGTCGTCTGAACGGTATTAAGAGCAGTACGCCTATTCGCCCCGGTCAACGATTGAGAGTTAAGTAGCTGTATCAGAAATCAGAGAGGGTTAAAACTCTTTGCAATACAAAAAGATAACGAAGGCTCGGAGAGAATTCTCCGAGCCTTCGTTTTGTAAGGTATCTTCCAACTACCGACTATTTGAAATATCGGTTGTAGAGGCCCTCGAAGCCTTTACCGTGGCGAGCCTCGTCTTTGGCCATCTCGTGTACGGTGTCGTGAATAGCGTCAAGGTTATTCTGTTTTGCAAGGGTAGCAATGTGTTTCTTGCCATCGCAAGCGCCGTGCTCGGCCATCATACGTTTGTAAACATTGGTTTTGGTGTCCCAAACAACCTCGCCAATCAACTCGGCAAATTTGGCTGCGTGCTCTGCCTCCTCCCAAGCGTAACGCTTGAAGGCCTCGGCAATCTCGGGATAACCCTCACGGTCGGCCTGACGCGACATTGCGAGGTACATACCAACCTCGGTGCACTCGCCCATAAAGTGCTCTTGCAAACCCTTCCAAATCTCCTCGGGGCAACCTTTGGCAACGCCAAGAGTGTGCTCGTCAGCGAATTGCAGAGCCTCGTCGCTCTCAACAACCTCTACGAATTTCTCGGGGCCTACTTTGCAAAGGGGGCATTTTTCGGGTGCGGCATCGCCCTCGTGGATGTAGCCGCAAACGGTACAACGGAACTTTTTCATAGTGCTAAATGTGTGTTTTTTTAGTTTGTTATTTGTGTTTGATTTGAGTCTAATTCTGTCGTTTGGCCGAACATACGTTGCACAAACCTTTGTAGAATAGTTGTGCTTCGGTTATTGTGGCTGCATTCTTGGGGGTGTTGCGCTGCACGAAAGCCACGTCGTCAAGGTCTACATCATAGACCTTGCCACAGCCGCAACACAGGAAGTGTGCGTGGGGATGGGTGTAACCATCGAAGCGAACATTTGCCTCATCGATGCTGAGTGCCAAAATTGCTCCGTGCTCATAGAGCAGGTGGAGTGTGTTATAAACAGTTGTTCGAGAGAGCGTTGGTATCTCCTCCACCAACTCGTGGTAAATCTCATCCACGGTGGGGTGGGTGCGATGTGTGAGCAGGTAGTGCATCACGGCGATACGCTGTGTCGATGGCCTAATGCCATAACTCTGTAAGTATTCCTTTGCTACAATCATAACTCCCTTTTTGTGATTTTGTACTCGTTACGTTTTTGAAATCATTACAAAAGTACAAACTTTTCTCGAAACTGCAAATTATTTCTGTGTTTTTTTCAATATAAACTATTATATTTGCACCGCCCAAAGGACAAAGAGGTATGTGGTAGCCTTTTTGAGAAGGGTCTCGGGATGTAGCGCAGTCCGGTTAGCGCGCCAGCTTCGGGAGTTGGAGGCCGAGAGTTCGAATCTCTTCATCCCGACAGAAGATAATAAAGAGATTACAGCGATGTAATCTCTTTATTATTTTAAATCTGCAACAAACCGGCCTTGCGTACGATGTCCCACTTCTTTGAGGAGTAGAACTCCACAAAGGGTTTCTCGAAATTCTCCTCCCATAGGGCACGGATGTCCTCAAACGTATAACACTCGGTCAGATCGCAAACCTGCTCAATGACAGCTTGCATAAACTCGGCCTCCATCTCGGGGAATTTAACCTCCTTTTCGCTCGAAGGGGTGCGAATAACTATACCCTCCTCGGTGAGCATTGTTGCTCCACCAATCCACACAATGCGTGCTTTGTCGTTATAGATACGACACCCATCGGGCTTGATGAGGTGGTCAGTGACAAGCGAAGGAATGACCGTAGTCGCAGGTACCTTTGCCCCAAACCACTTATGTACAGGTTTTTCCAAACCGCTTCCCACCAGCCAATTAGCCAACGAAAGATTGAGTCCGTCGCCTACCATATCGAGCGAATAGCCCCTATTCTCTGCAAAGGGTACCTCGTTGTTGGCAAAGGGGTTCGGTAGGCGGTCCTTGCGTCTTACGCCAAACTTTTCGGGCTCACGACCGCTGGGCGAGTGTACAGTCATTGCATAGCGGTGCCAGAAGGCCGAGCCGATGAGTTCGGCACGGAACATCTGCCTTACCACCTCGGCTGCATCCACACTCTCCTGCAAGGTTTGTGTGGGTAGGCCATACATAAGGTAGGTGTGGACCATAATGCCCGCATAATAGAAATTACGCATAGCAATGGTGGCCTGTTCGATGCTCACGCCCTTGCCAATCATCTCCAACAATCTGTCGCTTGCAACCTCCAGACCTCCGGCCACAGCAATACATCCCGCCCTTGCCATCAGTGCACACAAGTCGCCCGTGTAGCTCTTCTCGAAACGTATGTTGGTCCACCAACTAAACCTCCTGCCTCGGCGCAGTATTTCGAGCGAAATCTCTTTGAGTAACTTGGGAGGTGCGGCTTCATCTACAAAGTGGAAGCCACTGGAGCCCGTCTGTTCTGCCACTTGCTCCATATAATCCACAACCTCCACGGCCGAGAGGGCATTGTAGCACCCGATGTAGTCGAGCGAGGTGTCGCAAAAAGCACACTTTGCCCAATAGCAACCGTGGGCCAGCACAATCTTGTTCCACCTGCCATCGCTCCAAAGGCGGTGCATAGGGTTGGTTACCTCCGTGAGCGAGAAATAGAGGTCGTGTGGAAGGCCCGAAAAGTCGGGACACCCACGCTCGGAGTGGTTAAGACGTACATTTTCGCCTTCGTGGTAACCCTCTGGGGTGTAGGTATGAATGAGTTCTCCGCCCTTCAATATGCGCTCCACGGCCACCTCACCATCGTCCAACACAATGTAGTCCACATAGCGGAATATCTCCTTGTCGGTCATCGTTCGCAGTTCGGTAGTGGGGTAGCCTCCACCCATAACAACTTTAATGTCGGGATAGTTGGCCTTGATGTATTGTCCGCATCGCAGGGCAGCCAACAGATTGCCGGGGAATGGCACCGAGAGGCCCACCATACGAGGTTGTGTCTGCTCAATGTGTTCACGCAGAAGGTCACACATAAGGTTTTCCACCGCATTGCGTGGCTTTTGTAGCTCCTGCTCCAAGGTGGAAAATTCGGCAATCGCCACTGCCAACTGCTCGCCATATTTAACAATCTCGAACTCCTCGCACACGGTGGCACGAATAAAGTCGCTAAGATCTTGCAAATAGAGTGTTGCGAGATATTGTGCACAGTCCTTGCTGCCGAGCAACCCGAAGTGTTCCTCCACCGACACCGCACTCTCAAAGCGGCTTGCTTGTGGGAGGTATTCGGGCGAGCAGATGAGTCCTGCAATAGTATTATCTCTGCCGCGCAAGAAAGTCATAACACTCTCAATGGTAGCCTCATAGTCTTTTCGCAGGGCCACTATGCGGTCGCAATTATCATCCCCATTGCCATCGTAGCAGTCAAAGATGTTAGCCAAAAAATCGCGGCTAAAAATTCCGTTGAGCACCTCCACCGAAAGGTCGGCCTGTGCCACACGGTGTCCCTTGCGGCGCAAATAGCCCGTGAGGTATGCTGTGGCGGGATAGGGGCAGTTGGGCTGCACAAATGGGGGAGTGAGTAGTAAAATGTCGGTCATAATATATATTGTGTCATTTTTCTGTTATTCAACCTCCACAATCAGTCCATCGTAGGCAAAGTGTATGCCCTCGGGTAGGAGCGCATCTTGCTCGGCGTGGAGTCCGATTTGGTGGGACATATGGGTGAAATAGGTCTGCTCGGCTCCAACTTTACGGGCCAATTCCAATGCAGTGGGGAGCGAAAAATGGCTCAGGTGGCGTTGGTGTCGCAGGGCGTTAACGACAAACACTTTTAGTCCTTTTAGCTTCTCCAGCTCACTGTCGCTAATGTGGTTGAAGTCGGTTAGGTAGGCCACGTCGCCAACCCTGAAACCTACCACGGGAAGGCTTAGGTGGAGTCCGTAGATGGGCACCACTTCCAATGTGCCGATGCGAAATGGCTCCTTGTCGATGGTGTGGAGTGTGATTAGTGGCGCACCGGGGTAGAGGGGCTCGGTGAAGGCGTAGTCGAAGTTTTTACGCACAACACGCTGCACTCCTTCGGTTGCCCACACAGGGATACTCTTGCGACAAAAATAGTTGAATGCCCTCACGTCGTCAAGACCCATAATGTGGTCGGTGTGTTGGTGGGTGAGCAGGATGGCGTCAATGTTACTCACACCCGCACGCAGCATTTGGTAGCGGAAGTCGGGACCAGCATCAATAACAAGCCTCGTGTGCTCATCCTCAATCATAGCCGAGGTGCGCAGTCGCTTATCCCTACTGTCGGTCGAACGACACACCTCGCAATCGCATCCAATCATTGGAACTCCCTGCGAAGTACCCGTACCCAAAAACGTGAGTCGTAACATTCTTTATTCCTTTTTTTATTTCTCTAACAATTCAAGGATTTCTGAAGGAGTGTCAACAATGGCCTGTGGCCTGTGGGCGGCAAGCTCCTCCTTCGGGCGAAAGCCCCACGATACTCCTACGGCATCCTCACCTGCGTTGTGGGCAGTGAGCATATCCACGTCCGAGTCGCCAACATACAAAACAGCTTCGGCCTCCTCCACACCTGCCACCTTCATAATTTCCCACACAATCTCTGGCGAGGGTTTTACGGCTACCCCTTCACGGTGGCCGAAAACGGCACAAAAAGGAGTAGTGGGGAAGTAGTATCGCACAAGGGTTTCGGTTGCCTGATGATATTTGTTGCTGGCCACGGCGAGTGCTACACCTCGCCTGTCAAGTTCAGCAAGCAATTCAACAATGCCATTATATGGTGCCGTAAGGTCGGCCTTATGCGCCTCATAGTAGGGGAGGAAGTGCTCTCTTATTTGTGCAATGTTCTCCTCTGTTCGCTCCTCTGGTGGCAATGCTCGCTCAAAGAGTTTCATTATGCCGCTGCCAACCATAAAACGATAGGCCTCACGCTCGTGGGTGGGAAAACCAACGAGTCGCAATGCGTGGTTGACAGCCTCGGCAATATCACCAATGGTATTGAGCAGAGTGCCGTCGAGGTCGAATATGATAAGCTTTTTGTGCATAATAAGCAGTTCCCGCTACTACCTCACAAATAGCAACTCCCTATATTTGGGCAATGTCCACATTCCGTCGTCCACAATGAGTTCCAACTCGTCTATCTCGTGGCGAATCTCTTCAATCATTGGAGCGACGTTATCGTGGTATGCAATGGCCTTATCCCTGATATTCTCAATGCGATTGGCCTTTTTGCGCTGCTCGACCATCTCGTCGCATTTGGACTTGATGGCCATTGTGCGCTCGGCAATATCCTCAATAATCTCCAAGTTGCGGGCCGAAAGCATCATGGCCTTATCCTCGGGGAAGAGTCCTTT
>JAGBGK010000063.1 GCA_017936005.1 Tidjanibacter sp. | reverse complement strand
TTTTTCTTCCTGTTCTATCATAATAGTAGGTAATCGCCCTTGTGCAAAATTCCACAATCCAACGACATAAAAGACTGCAAGACCTTTTTTGTGCAAAAGTTTTTTATAAATTTTTTTAATAAAAACTTGCAGAATAAGTTTGAAAGCTATAATTTTACGTTTGTGTTTGACCTCGTAAAAGGCTGCACAAAGGTTAGTTAGGCATCTAAAAATTGCAAACTGAAACAAAACAAAACTAAATTCCTAATTTTATTAACTAAAAACAACTAAGTATGAAAAGATTTTACACAAATCTGAAAGCGATGGCTACCAAGATGCTCGCAGTAGCATTGGTGGGTGTTGCGGCTGTTTCGTGTGCTCAGGCATACGACGACACCGACTTGCAGAACCAGATCGCTGACCTTACCGAGCGCGTTACCACTTTGGAGGAGCGTTTGGATAGCGAGGTTGCTGCTCTGCGCGCATTGATTGACGAGAAGGTGGCTTTGGCCGAGGCTGCTGCTGATGGCGCTTGGAAGTTCACCTTGTCGGATGGCAAGACTCTGACCGTTTATCCTCAGTATGTTGACAATGGTATCACCGTTGTTACTGTTGGTGGTGTTCAGTATTGGGCAAAGGCTAACGGTGCTGCTGAGCCCGTTCTGTTGAAGGACGCTAATGGCAACCCCGTTGAGGTTGTTAATGCTCCCGAGGTTAGGGTAAATGCCGAGGGTAAAGTTGAGGTATCGGTTGACGGTGGTGCAACTTGGGTTGCTTGCGAGGGCACTCCCGGTCTGTTTGCTGCCATCGACGTTCAGGACAACCACGCTTGCTTGACCTTGCAGAGTGGTGAGGTTTTGAAGTTCGCTCTCTACGAGCAGGTTAACTTCAACATCAACGGCAACGTACTCTTCGTTGGCTCGGAGGAGTCGGAGAAAGTTACTATGACTTTGGATGGTATCGTTGAGCTCTTCCCATTGGTTGTTCCCGAGGGTTGGAGTGTTGATATTGATGGTCTTGTAATGACCGTTACCGCTCCTTACGCAGAACCCGAGATGGGTGGCGGCGGTATGCCCGGTTGGCCCGGTATGCCCGGTATGGGTGGTGCCGAGGAGGAAGTTACTCCCTCTATCAAAGTTTTGGCTATCTCGAAAGAGGGCAAGGCTGTTGTTGCAACTCTCTATGTTGTCGCTTCCGGCAATGGTGGTCAGTCCATTAAGGTTATGGGTGACCAACTTGTTATCACCAACAACAAACAGGTTGAGGGTATGGACTATGAGACTTGGGAGACCATTATGGTACCTGCTCCTATGGCTTACACTGCATTCCCCACCGGCGAGTACACCTTGGAATCTTTTGCTGCTGCAAAGCAGAATTACGAATATGGTTATGAGATTCTCTATTTTGAAGAGAATGGAACAAAGACTATTAACGTAGCCGATGCTCTCAAAGAGATTTGTGGTGTTGAAGAGATCAAACGTGGCGATTCCTATACTTTCATTGCTTTCGATGCAGACTTGTATGCGCCCACTGTAACCGATATTATGTCCTCTGTATATACTTCAACTTACGTTGATGTTGTTCAGACTGCTGTTACTTTCAAGGATATTCAGCTTGACATCACTGTTGAAGGTTACGATGGTTACTTGGTTTACATTCAAGATGCAGCCTATGAGGAGAATGTAAAGGAAACATTCCAGTATTGGCAAATGGGCTATCAGCAGTTTGGTGTTGAGTTTACCGCAGACTATAGTGGCTCGCTCTTTGATATTGACAATAGTGGTATGATTATGCCTTATGCTAATAGGGTTTATATTGCATACATCTTGCCCACTTCGGCATTGAAATCTGCTTCTGATTATAAATGGGAGGATGTTAAGACTTACACATTCAAAACCAAGAATTATACTGCCGGTGGTATGTTGCTGCCTAAGTTGGAGAGCTGCGAGTCCGATTATCAGTACATTAATGCGACTATCGCTCCTGCAACAGGTGCTTATCGTACTCACGCATTCTACTACACCGCAGATGTTCTCAGCAAATTCCCCGGCGAGGAGGATCTCGTTGCAGACATCATAAAGAATGGTATGGTATCGCAGGGTGAGAATCCGGTTGAGCTTCGTAGCGATGCGTTGACTCCAGGAACTACTGTAACCATTGCATCTATTTGTGTCGATATGAATGGTAAGTATGGCCCCATCCTTAAAGAAGAGTGCTCGACCAAATCGATGGATTACAGCGCAGCAACCATTGAAATTACCGACTGGGAACTTAATGTTACTCGTGAGATGAAGTATACCGACAGCAGCTACTCCTTCGACTTGAAAACCACGGGTGAGATTGCAAATACCTATGTGCGTTTGATTCAAACGAATCAGTATATGTCGGTTGAAAAACAGCTGACCGAGGTAGCACTTGCTGTTATTAACGATGGATTGGGTGGCTATTATGTGCCCATTGAAAATATCGTTAAGAACGATGCAGGTAAGTATGCTCCTGCCGGTAGGGTAAAGGCAGTACCATATAGCTACGGTTATTCTCCCACAGTTAGCGTTGGTTTGAACTATGGTTACACCTACTTGTTTGTGGTAGTTGGTGAGGATGCAGATGGCAAGCCCACAAAGGTTGCCTACAAGGAGTTTGAAACCTTTGTTCCTATGACCATCGTATATGCCGATGATGCCAAGTGGACAGCTTCGAAACCCACTGTTACCATTGGTGAGCCCGAAGTGCTTGAAACCATGTATGAATCTTTGAAGAAGAACTGGGAAGACATATATGATATGTATGTAAATCAGTGGGGAATGACCGAAGAGGAGGCAAAACAGCAGATGGAAATGATGGTAAGCTATGGCGAACTTCAAGATCCTGAAAAACTGTCAGACGAAGAGAAAGTTGCTCCCGCAAGTCTTAATATACCATTCACTGTAACTCCGGGTGCAGGTGCTGTTAAGTGCCTTGTTGAGTACAATAGCGATGGTAACTTTGATGAAGTTGCAACTCGCACTTGGATTGACAATATGGTTGCTGATGCAGAAGCAGCTCCCGAAGATGGTAAGGTTTCGCAGCACTTGGTTTATGAAATCAGTGCAGAAACTACCCTGACTGCACAGTCTGTTTCCGGTCACGTAACCAACTATGTATACATCACTTGGCAGGATGCCGATGGCAACTGGTATGAGGCCGTTGAAACCGTGATGTACAAGGGTTTGAACGAGGAGTAATTGAGTAAACTTTGTGGAAGTTGGAGGGCCCTTGGCGGTCCTCCGCACCACAAGGCTCACAAAAAGTAAGCGAGGCGCAATAGTGCGCCTCGCTTACTTTCTGTGGGTAACTTTTTTAATACCCAAGACCTCGGAGGGAACCACCTTCTTCGCGGGTATCTTTTTTAATACCCAAGACCTTGGAGGGAACCACCTTCTTCACGGGTATCTTTTTTAATACCCAAGACCTCGGAGGGAACTACCTTCTTCACGGGTATCTTTTTTAATACCCAAGACCTTGGAGGGAACCACCTTCTTCACGGGTAACGTTTTTGTTACCCGTGAGGTGGGGCGGCTGGGGCTTCTGGGAGAGGTATGGGGCGATAGGGAGTGTAGGGAGCCCCATAACCACCCCTCCCCTGAGTTAGGGGAGCAGCTTTTTTGCGGGTTACATTTTTGCAACCCGTGCTTCTTTGGTACACGCCCTCTCCTAACTTAGGGGAGAACAACAGACGCCCCGGCCTTCGGCCACCCCTCCCATCCTCCCCTACGACAGGGTGGGAGTAATTGACCAAGCTTCGCTTGCTCTAAAATGCTCCCGCTCGGCATAGCTTGCAAGCAATCTCTGCACTCGCTTACTCGCATTTGCTTCCATTTTCCATTTTCAATTTTCAATTCTCAATTTTAATCGGTATCTTTGTGGGCTAAAACGGAACGTAATATAAATATAGGTATATAACTATGAGTACAAACCTCAATCTTTCCGAACAGGAAATCCAGCGTAGGGCTTCATTGCAGGCTCTCCGTGACCTCGGTATCGACCCCTATCCCGCAGCGCAGTACCACGTGAACGCTTCCGCTGCACAAATCGCTGCCGAGTTCGACCCCGAGAAGGGTAACTTTGCAGAGGTTACCATCGCAGGTCGTATGATGAGCCGCCGTATTATGGGTAGCGCATCATTCTTCGAACTCCAAGACCACTCCGGACGTATTCAGGTCTACATCCGTAGGGACGAGGTGTGCCCCGAGGGCGACACCACACTCTACAATACCGTATTCAAAAAGTTGCTCGACATTGGCGACATCATCGGTGTTAAGGGTTTTGTGTTCATTACCCAAACGGGCGAGCTCTCCGTGCACTGCAAGGAGTTCACGCTCCTCTCCAAGAGCATCCGTCCCCTGCCCATCGTTAAGGAGAAGGACGGTCAGGTGTTCGATGCCTTCACCGACCCCGAGCAGAGGTACAGGCAGAGGTACGTTGACCTCATCGTAAACCCCCACGTTAAGGATGTATTTGTGAAGAGGTCGAAGATTATGAACACTATGAGGGAGTATTTCAACGAGGCAGGTTGCTTGGAGGTTGACACCCCCGTATTGCAGCCCATTCCCGGTGGTGCAGCCGCAAGGCCCTTCATCACACACCACAACTCGCTCGACATCGACCTCTACCTCCGTATCGCTAACGAGTTGTACCTCAAAAGGCTCATCGTGGGTGGCTTCAATGGTGTCTATGAGTTCTCGCGCAACTTCCGCAACGAGGGTATGGACCGTACCCACAACCCCGAGTTTACCTGTATGGAAATCTACGTTCCCTACAAGGACTACTTCTGGATGATGGAGTTCACGGAGAAGATGTTGGAGAAGGTGTGTGTGGCTGTGAATGGCACCGACGAGGTCAACATCGCAGGCAAGACCATCAGCTTCAAGGCCCCCTTCCGTAGGCTTTCGATGACCGACGCTATCAGGGAGAAGACCGGCTACGACATCACCGGCCAGAGCGAGGAGCAGCTCAGGGAGGCTTGCCAGAGGCTCAATGTGGAGATTGACGACACTATGGGTAAGGGTAAGCTCATCGATGCCATCTTTGGCACCTACTGTGAGGAGCACCTCATTCAGCCCACCTTCATCACCGACTATCCCATTGAGATGTCGCCCTTGTGCAAACGCCACCGCAGCAACCCCGAACTTACCGAGCGTTTCGAGCTGTTCGTAAACGGCAAGGAGCTGTGTAATGCCTACTCGGAGTTGAACGACCCCATCGACCAGTATGAGCGTTTCCAAGAGCAGTTGCGACTGAGCGAGAAGGGCGACGACGAGGCTATGTTTATCGATATGGACTTTGTGAGGGCGTTGGAGTATGGTATGCCCACCTGCTCGGGTATGGGTATCGGCATCGACCGCCTCACGATGTTTATGACCGGCCAGCAGACCATCCAGGATGTGCTTCTCTTCCCCCAGATGAAGCCCGAGCGTGGCTCGCAGAAGGACTCGGACGAGAAGTATATCGAGAAGGGTATCCCTGCGGAGTGGATTCCTGTGTTGCAGAAGATGAGCTTTGTGAAGGTGGAGATGTTGCAGAAACTCTCGGCCGGCAAACTCTTCAACGACCTTTGTGGCTTCAATAAGAAGAACAAACTTGGCCTCAAAAATCCCACAATGGATGATGTGAAAGCTTGGGTAGAACCCAACGCTTAACATCGTCAATCGTCGACCGTCGACCGTCAACCGACAAATTATTAGTTATGAAAAGATTTGAGGATTTGCGAGTGTGGCAAGATGCTCATAAGATGGTTAAAGATGTTTATTTTCTTACAGACACCATCAAAGATTGGTCCTTTAATGACCAAATCAGACGAGCAGCAATTTCGGTGATGAATAACATCGCAGAAGGCTCCGTATCGGGCTCAGATGCCAATTTCGTAAAGTTCCTACACATTGCTAATGGTAGTTGTGGCGAGGTTAGGAGTATGCTATATTTAATGGTAGATTTATTCCAAGTTGACAATTCGAAGGTCGCAGTTATCCGCAATGATTGTGAACGTATAGCCGCAAACATTCATAGCTTGATAATATACTTAACAGACGGTAAAACAAAATAATAGATTAAACTGTATTTTTATAAACTTTAATTTGTCTATCTCCATAAGACTATTGACGGTAGACGGTGGACGGTAGACGGTAGACTTTTTTTTATGCGTAAAAAAATTGTAGCGGGTAACTGGAAGATGAATACCACCCCCGCAGAAGGTTTGGAGTTAGTTAAGAATGTAATTGCACAGAGCGCAGAGGTTTGCGAGTGCGTAAACTTCATCGTTTGCCCTCCCTTTACCCACCTCTCGCAGGTGGCCGAGGCTGCCAAAGGTAGCCGTGTGGCTGTGGGCGCACAGAACTGCGCAGCAGAGGCTAAGGGTGCCTACACCGGCGAGGTTAGCGCAGCAATGATTGCCTCGTTGGGCGTGGAGTATGTAATCTTGGGCCACAGCGAGCGTAGGGAGTACTATGGCGAGACCAGCGAGACACTCAACAAAAAGATGGCACAGGTATATGCTAACGGCCTGAAACCCATCTATTGCGTTGGAGAAAGGTTGGAGGAGCGTGAGGCCGAGAAACACTTCGAGGTTGTTAAGGCACAGATTGAGGAGGTGGTGTTCAACCTCACCGCCGAGCAGTATGCCGACCTCGTTATCGCCTACGAGCCCGTGTGGGCCATCGGTACCGGCAAGACCGCAACTGCCGAGCAGGCCGAGGAGATTCACGCCTACATTCGTCAGGTGTTGGCCGAGAAGTTTGGTGAGGCAGCAGCTGCAACCCCCATTCTCTATGGTGGTTCGTGCAAGCCCAGCAACGCCCAGGAGATTTTCGCCAAGGAGAACGTTGATGGTGGCCTGATTGGTGGTGCTGCTTTGAAGGCAGAGGATTTCATTGCGATTGGCAAAGGCTTCTAAAAAAACGCACATAACGAGCGACTGCTACGTTACACAGCGATAAACGCCCTCCTCATTTACGTTTAGTAAACTGCGGAGGGCGTTTTCTTGTGTGCCTTGCATTCATCTCGTTCTGTGCGTTTTTTACTGCTACCAAACGTCGGATAGCACCCCGACCAAAAAAACACAAAACAGGCAACGCCTGCGCACTTTGCGTTTTTTAACATCCAACGTCTAACGTCCAACGTCTAAGGTCTTTTTAGAGAGTTTAGAGAGTTCCATCTTCTCTTGGGTATCTTTTTTAATACCCGCGCCAAAGGCGCACCTCCATTTTCAATTTTCCATTTTCAATTCCCTTTCTGCCATCAGTTCGGCCAAGGCGATGGCAGCGATAGCCTCCACCACCACCGCTGCACGCAGGGCAATACATACGTCGTGTCGTCCGCCGATGCGTAGGGGTTCCACCTGCCCGGTGTCAAAGTTGTAGGTCTGCTGCTCACGAGCGATGCTCGATGTGGGTTTGACGGCCACGCGGAACACCACGGGGTTGCCGTTGGAAATGCCCCCATTGATACCTCCTGCGCCATTGGTGGCAGTTGTGCCATTGGCGTTGATAATGAGGTCGTTGTGCTGTGAGCCACGCATACGAGCCGAGCCAAAGCCGTCGCCAAATTCCACGCCCCTAACTCCGGGTATGGAGAATGTGAGGTGTGCAATGATGCTCTCCAACGAGTCGAAGAAGGGCTCGCCAACACCTATTGGCATACCCTCCACACGGCACTCAATGATGCCGCCCACCGAGTCGCCTTCTGACTGTGCGGTGGCAATGATGTTGTCCCATTCGGCCTTGTTGCCACTACCTCCCAACTCCACAATCTGGGCGGAGGGTAGGGCAGGGGCTACGATTTTCTTGGCAACCACGCCTGCCGCCACGAGAGCGAGAGTGAGCCTACCGGAGAAGTGTCCGCCACCACGCAGGTCGTTGTAGCCTGCGAATTTCTCTTTTGCTACAAAGTCGGCGTGTCCGGGACGAGGGTGTGTTGCGAGGTGCGAGTAGTCGCCGCTGCGTGTGTTCTCGTTGCGGAAGAGTATGGCGATTGGAGCGCCTGTGGTGTGTCCATCGAGCACTCCGCTGAGAATCTCGGGGGTGTCGGCTTCGTGGCGAGGGGTGGTACCTACGGCACCGCTCTGCCTACGCCTTAGGTCGCTCTCGAAATCGGCAATGGAGAGTGCTACTCCTGCCGGTATGCCATCCACCACAACCCCAATCGCTGGGCCGTGTGATTCGCCAAAGATTGTCAGTCGGAAGTTACGTCCAAAAGAGTTCATATCTGTTGTGTTTTGAATTTGTCGAAAAATGTGGGGAACGATTTTGCCACTCCTTCGGTGGAGTCGATACGCAGTGTGTCGGCCACAAAGAGGCTCGCAACTGCAAGCGACATAACCATACGGTGGTCGCCATAGGAGCGCAGGGGTGCGCCACCAATGGGGGCGTGTAGGGGGCTGCAACCCTCAATGAGGAATTTGTTGCCCTCGATAGAGATGTGTGCACCGAGTGCTTTGAGCTCACCGAGGAGTGCCTCTGCACGGTTACTCTCCTTGGTGGCCAATCGGTGGAGTCCATCGATGCGGCTTGTGCCCTCGGCAAAGAGGGCCACCACGGCGAGTGTGGGCACAAGGTCGGGATAGTGGGTGGCATCCACCTCAAAGGCCCGTAAGGGGGCCGAGGGCAGAAAACGGATAGCCCCATCGCTACCCTCCACGATGTTGGCTCCGCACCCACGGAGAATATCCACAATCACTTCATCGGCTTGTGCGGTGCCACGACTCATACCCTCCAACGAGTACTCCTCACGCACCCACCGGCCGCCCTCTACACCACTTTGTGCCAACGCATAGGCGGCTGCAAAATAGCCTGCCGAGCTCCAATCGGACTCCAAACGTAGGCGAGTGGGAACGTATTTACTACGTTCAATAGCCTGATACCTAATGTGGTTACACTCCTCTGTGCGGGCGAGTGAGCAACCAAAGTTGGCCACTATCTGTTCCGTGAGGTAGAGATATGGTACGCTTGTGGGGTTTTCAATGGTGAGGGTTGTCCCTTCGGGCAGCAATGGGAGGGCAATCATCAGCCCCGAGGCCACCTGCGACGAGCGACTGCCGTCGATTACTATGTTGGGCGTTGTGATGGGGCCGCACACCTCCAATGGCACAAGAACACCCTGCTCTCCACTACCAACCACCTTTGCGCCTGCTTTGTGGAGTGCATCGATGCTCTCCGTGAGTGGTCGAGCAGCGAGCGTACTCTCGCCCGTGATGTTCACCTTTGCTCCATTGGAGAGGGTGGCAGCAATGGGAATGAGAAGCCTTGTGAGCAGGCCGCTTTCGGCGGTGTGGAGTGTTGTGGGCAGACTGTTGAGCCTGTGTGCTATGGCCTCTGCGCCTATGCCAACTATGTGTAAATCGGTGCCGTTGAGGGTAATCTTGCACCCCAACTGCTCGGCCACACGCAGGGCTGCCAACGAGTCGCCACAGGGGGCGAAGTTTTCGATAATACTCTCTCCCTCAGCCAACATAGCGCACACTATGGCCCTCTGTGCGGCGCTCTTGGTGGCGGGGGTAGTTGTTCGGGTGGGTATGCCGGCAAGCGAGAGTGGCTGCCCACCTCGGAGCATTGCGCCCAGAGTCTCGGCTGTGAGTTGTCCGGGTGCTGTGGCGTTGGTGCTGTCGGGTGCCACGTAGGTCCACGGTGCGCCCAACAGGAGCGACAGCCTGCGGGTGAACGCTCCCTCGGCACCCATAGCAAAGGCCACGAGTCGGTCGGCAGGGAAATGGTCATAGAGCGAGGCTATGGTGGCTCCATCGGCGGTGGAGTGGGCGGTGGTGATGACCTTGGCCACGTCGGCACCCATAGCAAACGAACGCTCCGTGATGTGGGTTAATTCATCCAACGAGGGCGTTGTGGAGTAGTTGTGATAGGAGATGACGACCTTTGCGCCAACCTTGTGTGCTCTCTCAATCGTGCGCCTACGGTACTCCTCGGAGGCGTGTTCTTCCACATCCACCCACCTTGCACCTGCGCCCAGGGCCGCTTGGATAATCTGCTCGGCCTGTGGCTCGCTCTCGGGTGTGGTGTGGTAGGTGAGCATCACGTTAGGGTGGGAGGCAACAACGGTGGCAACCTCTTGGGGTGATAGCCCCGTAAGGTCGGCGCGCAACTCCACCATATCCGCACCCTTCATCTGGCGCAGACACCCTTCAATGCTTCTATTCGATATGCTAATACACAACATAATTTTTGTCTACCGTCTACCGTCAACCGTCTTTTTTTTGGGCTGTTAGCTTTTAGCCGTTAGCTGTTAATTAGTAATTAGTAATTAGTAGAGAGTAATTAGTAGAGAGTAATTAGTAGAGAGTAATTAGTAAATATCTCCCATTTCTCTACTCTTTCTGCTCTTTCTGCTCTTTCTGCTCTCCATTCTCAACTCTTCTTCATCCTCTTCAACGCTTCGTTGTAACGCCTCGAATTGCGGTTGTGTTCGGTGAGGGTGGAGGCGAAGTTGTGCCTACCCGAGAGGTCCTCTTTGGCACAGAAGTAGAGATATTTGTGGTCGGCATAGCCCAGCACGGCATCAATGGCAGCAATGGAGGGCATACATATTGGGCCCGGGGGCAATCCTCGGTGCGTGTAGGTGTTGTAGGGCGAATCGACCTGCGTGTGCTTGTAGAGGATGCGTTTGAGGGTGAAGTCGCCAACGGCATACTTGGCCGTGGGACAGGCTTGCAGGGGCATACCTCGCCTGAGGCGGTTGATATACACTCCCGCAATCTTGGGCATCTCGCTCACCACTTTGGTCTCCTCATAGACGATAGCAGCGAGGTTCATTACTTCCTTCTGCGAGAGTCGTGTGCGGGTAAGTTTACCCTTGCGCTCCGAAGTCCAAAACTTCTCATACTCTCCGGCCATACGGTCCGTGAGTGCCTCGGGTGAGGTGTTCCACCACATCTCGTAGGTGTTTGGGATGAACATACCGATGAACTCCTCCTTTGTGAAGCCATATTTTTGTGCCGTAGAGGGTGCCGCGAGGTGAGTGAGGAGTGTGAGCGAGTCGGCCTCAATCTGTGTGGCGAGTCGGCCTGCGAGTTGCTCAATGGTGCGTATGTTATTAAAGGTAACCCTTATGGGCTTTTGCGCTCCGGCACGCAGCGCGTTCACAAGTGCCATAGGCGAGGTGCCACTGCGGAACTCATAGTGGCCACCCTTGACACTCTGGGGCAACTTTTTGAGCTGTGCCACAAGGTTGACCACACCCCTACGCTCCACACCGTGGGCTGCGAGGGTGTCGGTGAGTGCGCCGTAGGTGGAGCCCGACGGGAGGTAGAACTCGATGTTCTCCTTCACACACGACTTGGTCGCACTACCAATGGCAACCACCCCTGCGATGCCTACCAACACCACCAAAACGAGTGCTCCGAAGCCGAGTTTGTTGTTCTTTCTCATAGAATGGACGATATTTTTTGCAAAAATAAGAAAAATTTGTACATTTGCACTCGGGTAAGTCTTATACGACCAGCTCCTGCTGAATCCCCCAGGCTTGGAAGAGAGCAAGGGTAGGTGGTTGTAGCGGTGCGATATAAGTAGCTTACCCTTTTTTATTTTGTTGTTTTGGCGTTCTTTTTGGTCTTTTTTGTGAGTTTCCTCGGTTACATAGTCCCGCTATGCTCCCTCGGAAGCCTCTCAAAAAATCCTCAAAAATCTCCGCCAAACCAATCAAAATAACCAAATGAAAACCCCAAAGCCGCTTGGACCTATGGCAAAACTTGTCAAAATCTATCCACAAAATCCTTCGGAGCGAGAGATTGAAAAGGTGGTAAAGACTCTCGAAGATGGTGGCGTTATCATCTATCCCACCGATGGAGTCTATGCCTTTGGCTGCTCGCTACGCAACCCCAAGGCACTCGAAAGGCTCGCCACTCTGCGTGGCAAGAGCGACAAAGACCTCTCGATTGTATGCTCCGACATCTCTATGGCCGACAAGTTTGCACGCATCGATAACGCACAATTTAAGGTGTTGCGACGCAATCTTCCCGGCCCTTTTACGTTTATATTGGAGGCTTCGGGCAAGGTACCCGACAAGGCCCTCGGTGGCCGTAAGATGGTGGGGGTGCGCATCCCCGACAACTCCATCCCGTTGGCCATTGTAGAGCGTTTGGACTTTCCATTGGCAACCGCCTCGGTGAAGGACGACGACGAGGTGGTGGAGTACACCACCGACCCCGAACTCATTGCCGAACGCTACGATGAGGAGGTCGATGTGGTTATCGATGGCGGCTATGGTAGCCTCATTCCCACAACCCTCGTGGACCTCACGGGCGACGAGCCTGAGGTGTTGCGTGAGGGCGGCGGAGAACTCAAATAGAATTCAAAATTTCAGCTAACAGCTAATGGCTAATAGCTAACAGCTTAAACAAAAAACTATGATGACAAAGAAACAATATTGGTATGAGGCCCTGGTGGGCGGAACGATTGTGGGTGTGGTATCGGTTGCCTTCTCCATTGTCTTGCAACTCTTGGGTGGTAGCACTGATGAGCCAACGCTGCTCACAAAGGTAATCAACTTCCTTTCGGTCTTTGTAACCATCGTGTTGCTCTTCGGCTTCACTCGCCGTTTTGCAGCGCAGCACACCGCGGAGGAGGGTTTCTCGATGGGCAGGGCTGTTGGCTTTGTGATGTCGGTGATGCTGTTTGCGGGCATCATCAGCGGTGTGTATAGTTCGGTGATGGCCAACTACTTCATCAAGGACGAAATTCTCGCCTCGGTGGACCAGATGATGGCACAGATGCAGGATCTCTACACGGCCGACCAGTTCGATAACCTCTACTCTATGATGCAGAAGGCGGTGATTAACCCCCTCTATCTCACCATCTCGTCCATCATCAGCAACTGCTTTACGGGCCTTTTGGTGGGCATTTTGGTGGGCTTCCTCACTCGCCGTAGGCCAGATATTTTTGCAGATACAAACCATTCTAACGTGGAGTAGGCGATGGACGTTTCAATTGTTATACCCCTTCTGAACGAGAGCGAGTCGCTGGGCGAGCTCTACGCTTGGATTGAGCGAGTGATGACCGCCGAGGGACTTTCGTGGGAGGCGATCTTTATTGACGACGGTAGTAAGGACTCCTCGTGGGAGATTATCGAGGGCCTTGCTGCAAAGGATAGCCGTGTGAAGGGTGTGCGCTTCCGCCGTAACTATGGCAAGAGCGCAGCACTCTACTGTGGCTTCGAGCGTGCCGAGGGCGACGTGGTTATCACTATGGATGCCGACCTTCAAGATTCGCCCGACGAGATTCCGGCACTCTACCGTATGATTACCGAGGAGGGCTACGATATGGTGTCGGGCTGGAAACGCACACGCCACGACCCCGTGGCCAAAACCCTCCCCAGCAAGTTCTTCAACGCCACCTGCCGCTTAGTGTCGGGCATCCGACTCCACGACTTCAACTGTGGACTGAAAGCCTACCGCAACAAGGTGGTAAAGAGCATTGAGGTCTATGGCGAAATGCACCGCTATATCCCCATTTTGGCCAAGAAGGCGGGCTTTGGTAAGATTGGCGAGAAGGAGGTAACACACTATGCCCGCAAGTTCGGCCACAGCAAATATGGCTGGGAGAGGATGCTCAAAGGCTACCTCGACCTCATTACCGTAATGTTCGTGTCGCGCTATGGCCGCTCGCCGATGTACTTCTTCGGTGGCGCAGGTACACTGATGTTTCTGTTGGGTTTTGTGGCCATTGTGTGGATTGTGGTGGAGAAGTTTGCGCTCGGCCTGCCGCTCACCAATCAGCCCCTCTTCTATATGAGCCTTGTGGCCATCGTGTTGGGTGTGATGCTCTTTTTGGCAGGTTTCTTGGGCGAGCTTATCAACCGCAACGCCCCCGAAAGAAACCACTACTTCATCGACGAAGAACTCAAATAGACAATACCTTTGTAAAAATATAATTACCTATTTCCTCTTATGTGGCAACGTAAACAGACAATCTATATGCTGGCCGTTGTGGCCTTTATGACAGCGATGTGTTTCACCCCTCTGGCTCGCTATATGGTGGACGGCAACGAGGGTGCTTTTGTGGCTTTCGACTATTGGTGGTTTGGGGGCCTTGTAGCCCTTGCGGCCTTGGTGCCTTTTGTGAGCATCTTCCTCTTCAAAAACCGCTTGGCACAGATACGCCTGCTGGTGGCCGATGTGGTGCTACTGCTTGGCGCACAAGGTTTTGCGTTGTGGTATGCCATTGGTTTCAAGAATGTGGCCCAGGCAGCCGGTGAGGTTGGCGTGGGTTATCTTTGCACTCCTGTGATATTCCCTCTCATTTGTATTTTGTGGGTGGTTATGGCCATTCGAGCCATTTGGAAGGATGAGATGTTGGTGCGTTCTTTGAACCGCATCCGCTAAAAAATTGATTATCTCGGGTAAATTTTGCACCGCACTGCGATAAGCGGGCTCCTCATTTGCGTCAGCAAACTGCGGGCCCGCTTTCTTGTTTGGCACAAAATTTCCTCCGCTCTGTGCATTTTTTGCGCTTTCAAACGTCAGATAGAACCACCGCTAAAAAAACACAAAACGGCCTGTGGCCGCTCCTCATTTACGTGCGGAGGTGGTTTTCTTGTGTGCCTTGCATTTTAGTCCAACGTCTAACGTCTAACGTCCAACGTCTTTTTTAGGGAGTGTAGGGAGTGTAGGGAGTGTAGGGAGTGTAGGGAGTTCAATCCCTAACCTCCCTAATTTCCCCTTCTAAATAATTTTGAATTTTGAATTTTGAATTCCCCTTTGGTCTATTTCACCTCGATGGAGTAGCTCGGTCGGTAGTTAACCAGCGGCCAAGCATCGTTGACCATTGTGCCGTTCTCCTCCGTGAAACTATACGGCACTTGTAGTAGGGGAGTAACCGAGCCATTGAGTGCAGCCGTAAGGTCGCCACCCTCAAACATGGCTCCGCCAAACAACCTCACAGCATCATAGGCCCTATATGCAAACATTGAGGGTTGGCGTCCGAAGGACTCAATAAACCTGCGGTCAAACTCCCTAATGCGGCCATTGCCACGGTCGGCGTGGTAGGTTACAAGGTAGCTCACGTCGAGCTTAAAGAGCAGGTTGCGGTCCATATTCTTATACTTGGCCAAGTCGCCCCTGCCGATAACCCTCACGGGCACCCTGCGAGTGCCATACTTGGGTTGGCGGCTATTCATTATGGAGCTGATGATTGCCAGACTGCGGTCGGTGTCTATCTCATTGTCGGCCAACACCATAAAGAGGTTGTCCTCCTCCACCATCAACTCCTCGATGGGCCTACTGTTGAGCGAGTCCACAACGAATTCCTCGTTGAAGATGACCTTACCATAGGGATGGTCGCCCAACAGACGGAGCATCTCATTCTCCATAGCCTTGTCGGTGGATGCGGTGTGCACCATAATAACATTGGTGGTGGGTGCGATGAGTCCGCTGAGTTTGTTGATGCGTGCCGAGTCGGTAGGTACGAGTCGGTAGAGATTGCGCCCGCTGATACTATCGAGCCTGCTTGTCAGAGGCAACACAACGGGGCGGTCGATGCCTGCAAGTGCAGCCACATCGTCCTCATATACGGGGCCGATAAAGAGGTCTGTCTCCTTGCCAAAAGCATCGTCGCTGGCGAGCAGATCGCTGATTTGCTGTGGGTTGTGTGCAATATCGTAGAGTTGCAGGTTTATACTCTTACCTTCGGCTTTCAAATCCTCGGCAGCCAGCAATGCTCCCTGGTAGAACTCCACAAAGTTGGCCCTCACCCTACCTTTGGTGGTCATTGGCAACACGAGCGACACGGTAAGCACATCATCCTCAAAGGCGGCGAGTGCAACATTATTTCCACTCAGCGAATCAACCACAGCGAGTGCCACATCCTCTGCCGGTACGATATATTCCATAGGAATCACCACCTGCTTGCGTGGTGCTTTGAGAATCATCCCCGCATAAATCATCTGTGGGTTGCCGTTGCTGTTGAGCATTTCGTCCACACCGATGTCGTGCGCTGCGGCCATCGAGTAGAGTGTGCCTCCGCTCTCCACCACAAAGTAGTCATACTGCTTCGATAGAGCGCCGAGTATCTCGGCATACCTACGGCTGGCCATTTCGATGTCGGGCAACTGTGTGGTACGGATGGCGCTCTTACGGATGTTGATCGTCGTGCGCCCACTGATGTCGGTGAGGTCAACTCCCGGGTTGTCGACAATGAGAGTGTCGAGCGATATGGCGTTGCTTTTAGCCACCTCAAAGAGGCTTGCGCCCTCGTGTGTGTTGATGCGTGCAAAGCGGCTGTCGCCACGCTTGGGGCTGAGGCGACTGATGCGCTCATAGCAAGGCACCCTTAAAACACGCCCCACAGTGAGTGTGTCGTTTTGTGTGAGGTCGTTCTCTTGCCTCACCTCGCCCTCGTCGAGCGAGTAGGCTGTGGCGATGTTGCCCACACTTTGTCCATCCTCCACAGTGTGGATGTAGAAGTTGCGACCGTCGATGGAGAGTACCACCTTCGAGCGTACAATCTCTTGTCCGGCACACAGACTGATGTTTATGCCAACAAGGGCGCTAAACAGTAGGATAACTCTGCGTATTGTCATAAAATCGCTTTTGGGGATTAGAACACCCCTCTCTTACTTCATTCGTGTCTTGATACGGGTAACCACCTGCTTGGTGTAGAGCGGGAAGTCGCCATTCATAATCCAATCGTAGTAGCTTGGCTCCTTCTGAAAGACCTCCTCCACCAAGCGTCCTTTGTGCTTGCCGAAGGAGAAAACCTCCCTATCCTTGTCGTCGTAGACGATGCGACCGGCGAAGTCCACAAAACGGCTCTGTGTGCTGTATTCTGCCAGAGCAGCAATGTCGTTTGGGAGGTCGCCGTCGGCCTCATAACGGTCGAGTTGTGCTTTGAGCACCTCGTATGTTGCCAGGGTGTCGGCCTGTGCGGAGTGTGCATCCTCCAAAGTCCTACCGCAGTAGAACTTGTATGCAGCCGTCAGAGTACGTTGCTCCTTCTTGTGGAAGATGGTCTGCACGTCCACAAACTTCCGCTTTTTCAGGTCGATATCCACACCCGCACGCAGAAATTCCTCTGCCAGAATGGGTACATCGAACCTGTTGGAGTTGAAACCACCCATATCACACCCTTTGATGTACTCGGCCAACGATTTGGCAATCTGACGGAAGGCGGGAGCGTCGGCAACGTCCTTGTCGTAGATGCCGTGAACAGCCGAAGCCTCCTCTGGGATGTGCATCGTTTGTCCCTTGTCGTCCACGGGCCTGATGCGCCTTGTTTTCACTTCGGGCTCGCTCTTGCCGGGCGACACCTTCACCAGCGAAATCTCCACGATGCGGTCGTTGGTGATGTCCACACCCGTAGTTTCGAGGTCGAAGAATATGATTGGGTTTTTCAGATTGAGTTCCATAGTTTCTTTTAGTCTAACGAGATCGGAAGAGCACACGTCTGAACTCCAGTCACAACAACCAATCTCG
>JAGBGK010000062.1 GCA_017936005.1 Tidjanibacter sp. | reverse complement strand
TTTCCATTTTCAATTCTCAATTTGTTTCGTATCTTTGAGCGACCATTTGCGCCATTGGTGCGAGGTTTGCATTAGTTGACAATTAGAACACACACAAGATATGAAAAACGAGTTTCAAAAATTTGCCCTTTCGCAGGGCATCTCGTCGCTCAACCTGCACAGGTATCAGTCGTTTACCGACGCATACGTGTCGCCGACAATCATCGAAGAGCGCAAACTTAATATGGCGCAGATGGATGTTTTTTCGAGGCTTATGATGGACCGCATCATCTTCCTCGGTGCGCCCATTGATGACGATGTGGCCAACATCATCGAGGCGCAACTACTCTTCCTCGAAACGCAAGACCCCGAGAGGGACATCCAAATCTACATCAACTCGCCCGGTGGTAGTGTGTCGGCAGGTTTGGGTATCTACGACACGATGCAGCTTGTTGCTCCACAGGTGTCGACCATCTGTACGGGTATGGCAGCATCTATGGGTGCTGTGTTGCTCACCGCAGGTGCAAAGGGTAGGCGTTCGGCTCTGCCACACAGCAGGGTGATGATTCACCAGCCGCTGGGTGGTGTGCAGGGACAGGCTTCGGATATTGAGATTACTGCACGAGAGATTCTCAAATACAAGCAGGAGCTCTACCAGATTCTCTCCTCCCACTCCGGTCAGCCCATCGAGCGCATCGCAGCCGATGCCGACAGGGACTATTGGATGAGGGCCGAGGAGGCCAAAGAGTATGGACTCATCGACGAGGTGTTGGTGAGCCGTAAGGCGTTGAACGACAAATAGGTGCAAAGACACTATGGCAAAAGATAATAACAAGCGCGGAGGCTACGATTGTTGTTCCTTCTGTGGACGCAGTGCTGCCGAGGTGGGTATGCTCTTTTCGGGTATGAATGGTGCGACCATCTGCGACGAGTGCGTGGAGAGGGGCTATGATGTGTTGCAGGAGCAGAACGCCTCCAAGAAGAAGAAAACGGCCAAGGGGGGTGCTCCCATTCGTAGGGAGGATGTGCCCAAGCCTGCCGAGATTAAGGAGTTTTTGGACAAATATGTGATTGGTCAGGACGCTGCCAAGAAGACTCTCTCGGTGGCGGTCTATAACCACTACAAGCGTATCCTCGCCAAAGGAACCGAAAAGGCTGTCAACGACGAGGTGGAGATTGAGAAGTCCAACATCATTATGGTGGGTGAGACGGGTACGGGTAAAACCTTGTTGGCTCGCACCATTGCACGCCTCTTGAAGGTGCCCTTTGCCATTGTGGACGCCACGGTGCTCACCGAGGCAGGCTATGTGGGCGAGGATGTGGAGAGTATTCTCTCGCGCCTCTTACAGGTGGCCGACTACGATGTGGAGCAGGCCGAGAGGGGCATTGTCTTCATCGACGAGGTGGACAAGATTGCACGCAAGAGCGACAACCCATCCATCACTCGTGATGTGAGTGGCGAGGGAGTGCAGCAGGCTCTGTTGAAGATTTTGGAGGGTACGGTTGTGAACGTGCCACCACAGGGCGGACGTAAGCACCCAGAGCAGAAGTTTGTGCAGGTCAATACAAACAACATTCTCTTTGTGTGCGGTGGCGCCTTTGACGGCATCGACAAGAAGATTGCCGATAGGCTCAACACCCGCGTTGTTGGTTTCAACCAAAGTGCAACGGTGCGTATCGACCGCAAGAATCTGATGCAGTATATCACTCCGCAGGATTTGCGCTCGTTTGGACTCATCCCCGAGTTGGTGGGCCGTATGCCGGTGCTGACCTACCTCCAACCGCTTGATAGGGAGGCTCTGCGCCAGATTCTCACCGAGCCAAAGAACTCCATCATCAAACAATATGTGCGCCTCTTTGAGTTGGACGGCGTGAAGGTGGAGTTTGACGACGACGTGCTGGACTACATTGTGGAGAAGGCACAGGAGTTCCGCCTTGGGGCTCGTGGTTTGAGGAACATTTGCGAGGCCATAATGACCGATGCGATGTTTGAGTTGCCCTCGTCGGAGAGCAAGGAGTTCAGGGTTACGCTGCCCTACGCCAAGGAGCGTATGGAGAGGGCGAAGATGCTCAATGGCATGAAGTAAGGTGGTGTGCCCACTATATACAATAAAGGGAGAAGCATTGCGCTTCTCCCTTTGTTTTTGTGGCTAAAAAACAACGCCACACCTGTATTCGTGTAGTACCTCCAAGGCGAACCTGTGTACGTCATAGACTTTCCCATCCTTGAAAATGACCTCCATACACTCTCGGATTAAGCCGGCAAATGGACTCCAATAGCAGCAAGTGACATGGTAGGTATCTCCCTTGCCAATGATTGTGGGGGTTAGGTCGAATTTTTTGTTTCGTATGCTGTCAACTACCGCAGCATCGGCGTAATAATCGATTTTATTTTGGGTGAGTTGTGTCAGGTCGGCTTCGTTGAATATATAGGTTCTCTCTCCGTAACAAGCGTGCCAATACATTGGAAGGACCGATTCAAGCGAGAGGAGTAGGTAGGTTTGCCAAGCGCCACTGCTCGAAGGTTTTATCGCCAGTTGCCTGAAAATATGAAAATCCTTTTCTCCGTCGGGTAGTTCCACGTAGAGTTCGCTAATGTCCCCAATGCCATTCTCTTCGCACAGTCTAACTTTTAGATCTGTACCTTTTGGGAGCGAAACGCTGTTGAGGCAAGATTTGAAGCGGTCATACTCTTCTCTCTCAACATATTTGATTAGCCGCTTTGCGGTGTTGAGGTGGGACTTTTTGAAGAGGTCCTTACTTATAGGGTTGGCTAATGCCTCTTGGCTTCGCTGGGTGGCAATGGCCTGTCTTTCCTCCTCGGCTTTATCTGCTTTGTCTCGTTCTGTTAATAAGGAGTCTTCTTCCAATATATTATTGGATTCGTACAATCTTGAATACAACTTATCTTGGAGAACTTCATACTCGATCGCAGTTCTCACAATTTTGGGCTTCTGACCATTGTTGTTAGGCGTAGTGGTTAGCAGCGGAATGAGAAAACAGAAGATAGGGGTGATGGTAAACAAACGCGATTTGCACAACCCACCCTTTCTTGTGATTAGGACGCAAGAGAATAGAACGGCCAAGAAACAGCCTAATATTTCCAACAACTCCATCATTGTTAATTTTTAGGCTTAATATGGTATTTGGCAATTAGAAACGGTAGCCCACAGCGAGGCCCCACGAGATAAAGCGGACGTCGTCTGCCAAGCGTGTGTAGTCGATGGAACGGAATTGGTTGTGGTAGCGAAGGTCGATTGTCCACTCCTTCCAGTCAACGCCAATCTCCGAGCAGTGGCCCCAGGGGTCCCTATCCAGCATATCGGCCACAGCATTTTGGTAGGCGTTGTCGGTGTCCTTAAACGAGGTGTTGGCCGTGGCGAAGATGTTGCCCGTCCACGTTGGGCCCCAGCCACCACGCAGGAACAACCCGTTGGAGAACTTATAGCCTCCACCGATAATCAGCGGGAAGTTGAAACAACCTGCAAGAGCGTTGTTGGAGTTCTTACCGATGTACCAATCCATAGCCCACACAGCATCCAGCTGTGCATAGAGCACCACGCCCGTCTTTTTGATGGGGAGCATACCCCTCAGGTAGCCGCCCAACTGAACACCCGCATTGAGGCCATTGAGCATAGAGTTGAGGTCGGTCGTGTTGGTGATAGCGTGCTGCGTGGGCGAGGAGAGTCCCACACGGGGGCCGCACACAAAATACTGCTGGCGAATCTCCTTTGCACTCTTGCCACTCTGTGCCTCGGCCGAGAAGAGGGCCGTCAGGATGAACAATGCCGATATGATAATCTTTTTCATAGCAATCAAGTCTGTTTAGTCGTTAATTGTGCCGATGGTCCACTGCGAGAAGGGGGTGGGGTAGTCGGTGCCCACACTGCGGCTCTGGGTGTCAACCTCGTAGTCGGTCTGGGAGTGCGTCATCTTGGTCGAGCCATCCAAGCCGTCCCAAGTGCCCGCAAAGGTGGTTGTGGCCTTTTTGGCACTGTCGTAGTTCCAAATCTGGAAACCACACTCGCCCGTAATCTCCACCAAGTAGCCCGAGGCGTTCTCCTCAATCTTGTCGGTCTTGATGACGATGGGCTCCTTGCCCGAAGCACCGCCACCATAGAACTTCAAAATCTGTTTGACCACGTCGCCCTCTCGGGAGTAGGCCCAAAGGGTGTCGTTCTCAAAGGCGTTCACACGATTCACCTCCTCGCCCTCTTTGGCGAACCAACGACGGTGGTCGTAGTCGGTACCATCGAATGTGAGAGTCTGTGCCTCGGGGTCAAATGTGCCCACAAGGCGTGGGCGGTTCAGACCAAACCAACCACTTGTCACATACTCATATTTGTCGGTCTTGTAGAGTCGCAAGTAGAACGAGCCACTCTTGGTGTTTACAGCCTCCACCAAGGGGGTGTACTCGGTGTTGTAGTATCCCACCTTGATGAGCGGAGCCTTCTCGTCGTCCACGAGCGTGAGGGTTGTCTTCTTGCTACTACCGATGGTGGAGCCTTTCACAGCCACAATCTCAAACTCCATTTTGATTGTTTCCTGTTGGAGGTAATTGTTGGGTTTGCTCTTGAAGAATACTTTTTTATTGTACTCCGAATATGTTACTCGGATACCCGAGACCTCGAAAGTCTTGTCGTCTATGCTCCTAACGACATACTCAGGCTGGTTGTCGTCGATTTCAAATTCGATAAGGTCGCTCCACCCGAACTCCTTGCCGGTGTTGTCCTTGCCGGCCACAACCTTACCCTGGATGGTTACCTCCACGGGCCACTCCACAGGGCTCTCCATCTGATAGACGGCAACGTAGCAACCGTCGTAGCCTTCGGTGTAAGTGTATGTCGAGTAGGCAAACGAAACGTCGGGTGTTTCGGGCTCTTTGGAGCAGGCGGTCAGGGCGACCATTGCACCGAGAGCGAGTATTAACAGTTTGAAAAATCTCATCATTGTCATTTGTGTTTTTGTGGGGCCGTCCCATAGGGACGGGCATACATCCCACAAAGGTAACGTAATTTTTGAGAAAAAAGTGCGGTGTGGTTAATTTTGTTTGTTTTGCCGTGTTCAGAAAGGGGATTTTGCGTGGTGTAGGAGGAGATATAGGACATAAACAAAAAGGGTTGGCGTTGTGCCAACCCTCTGTGACTCCGACAGGACTCAAACCTGTAACCTTTTGATCCGTAGTCAAATGCTCTATTCAATTAAGCTACGGAGCCGAATTGCGAGTGCAAATATACGAACTTTTTTCTACTCTGCAAGCGTTTTCGTGAATTTTTTTATTTTTCCGCCTTTTTTGGTGTGTCTGCCAATGCCTATGCGTGATGAGTGGTTGGCTCCAACTAATGGTGTCCGCACTCGTGGTGGTCGCACGCCTGGCCGTTGTCGAAGACAAAGCCACGCAGGTAGATCTGCACCAGCACCTCCACACTACCCGAACAGCCCCTCACAACCCTTATGCCGTTGCGCTCCAAGACGTTCTTGGCACCCTGGCCCATATTACCGGCCAGCATAACCTCCACGCCCATCTCGGCCAACACCGAGGCGATGCCGCTCTTGCACCCACAACCCTGTGGCGAGGGGAGCGTCTCGGAGCCGACAATGGCTCCGTCCTCAATGGTGAAAATGGTGTAGTGGTCGCAGTGGCCAAAGTGGTCATCCACACGGCCCTCTCTTGTAGGAATTGCAATCTTCATCATATTTAATGGTCTAACGTCTAACGTCAATCGTCTAACGACTTTATAAATTGAAAATGGAAAATGGAAAATTAAGGTGCGCCGTTGGCGCAGAGTTTTCTACTTTCCTTTGCTTTGCTTCGCGGGTATCTTTTTTGTTACCCGAGAGTTTTGGGAATTTAAGGAGTTTAAGGAGAAGGAGAATTTTGAATTTTCCATTCTCTTTCTGCTCTTTCTGCCCTTTTACAGACCTCACCCGCCTTCGGCACCCTCTCCTAACGTAGGCGAGGGTAAATTCTCAATTTTCAATTTTCAATTTTCAAGTTTGAACTCCCTCTATCCCATTCGGTTTTTGTAGTCCTCATAGCCGAAGCGGCGTACAATCTCCACCTCTCCGTTGGTGTGGGCAATGGCAATCGAGGGGTGCGACACTCCGTTGAACATAGTGGTCTTGACCATAGTGTAGTGTATCATATCCTCAAAGACTATCCTATCGCCAACCTCGGGGCGTTTGTCGAAGGCCCAATGGCCCACCCAATCGCCTGCCAAGCAACTGTTGCCACCGATACGCCACCTCTCCTCGCCCTCCTCGGGGTCGTGTGCACCCACCACTGCGGGCTTGTAGGGCATCTCCAAGCAGTCGGGCATATGGCACGCAAACGACACATTAAGCACGGCTGTACGCTCGCCACCGCCCTCCACGATGTCCTCCACGGTGGCTACAAGGGTACCCGTCCTCCAAGTGAAGGCACTGCCGGGTTCGAGGATGATGCGCAGGTGGGGGTGTCGGCTCTTGAACTCACGGAGAGTGCTGATGAGCAGGTCAACATTGTATCCCTTCCTTGTCATAAGGTGTCCTCCGCCCATATTGAGCCACTTGATGCGGTCGAGGTAGTGTCCGAACTTCTGCTCCACGACCTCCAATGTGGCCACCAAGTCCTCCGCATCGCTCTCGCAGAGAGAGTGGAAGTGGAGGCCTTCGATACCTTCGGGCAGCTCGGTGAGCACCTCGGCCCTCACACCCAAGCGGCTGGTGGGCGATGCGGGGTTGTAGAGGTCGGTCTCCACGGTGGAGTACTCGTGGTTGATGCGCAGGCCGCACGATATACCCCTCAGCATAGCCTGCGGAGCAAACCTATGCCATTGGCCCAGAGAGTTGAAGGTTATGTAGTCGCTGTAACTCATAATCTCCTCCCACTCGGAGTCGGTATATACGGGTGCGTAGGTGTGTGCCCTCTGGCCATACTCCTCATAGACGAGCCTTGCCTCGGCCAACGAACTTGCCGTTGCGCCGTCGGAGTGCTCACGCAGGATGGGGAAGATGCTCCACATAGCCGAGGCTTTCAGGGCCACGATAATCTCCACGCCGGCCTCCTTGCGCACACGGTCAATGACCGCCATATTTTTCATCAACTCCGCCTCCTCCAAAACGTAGCAAGGCGACGGAACGGTGTTGTAGTAATTCAAAATTACTTCTTTGTCTAACGTCTAATGTATTTTTTTGATTAGCAAAAAGGGGCTTTAATGTCCCGAAGGTCTTTAAGGCCCCTAAAATTTGTCGGTTATCGGTTGTCGGTCGACGGTCGACGGTTGACGGTCGACTTACAGTTCCAAGTCCACATCGTGCAACTCAACCCAAGGCAGGCCCTGAGGTCCGAGCTCGGCCAAGAATGGATCGGGATCGAACTCCTCCACGTTGTGTACACCGGGTTTTACCCACAAGCCTTTGGCGAACATTGCAGCACCGAGGGCGGCGGGTACACCTGTGGTGTAGCTCACGGCCTGCGTACCGGTTTCCTTGTAGGCCTCTGCGTGGTCGCAGTTGTTGTAGATATAATATGTCTTCTCTTTGCCATCCTTGATACCCCTGATGCGGCAACCGATGGAGGTCTCGCCGTGGTAGTTCTCACCGAGAGTTTTGGGGTCGGGCAGCACTGCTTTGAGGAATTGGATGGGCACAATCTCCTGTCCGTTGTACATAATGGGGTCGATGCGTGCCATACCGATATCCTGAATAACCCTCAGGTGGGTGAGGTACTCCTGACCGAAGGTCATCCAGAACCTTGCCCTCTTGATGGTGGGGAAGTTCAGCACAAGGCTCTCCAACTCCTCGTGGTAGAGCAGGTAGCTCTCCCTCGGGCCGATGTTGGGGTAGTTGAGTGTCTTGTGTATTTCGAGCGAGCCGGTGGTAACCCAATCGCCATTCTCCCAATAGCGGCCTTTCTGGGTAATCTCACGGATGTTGATTTCGGGGTTGAAGTTGGTGGCGAAAGCCTTGCCGTGGTTGCCGGCGTTGCAGTCCACGATGTCGAGGTAGTGAATCTCGTCGAAGTGGTGTTTGGCAGCATAGGCGGTGAATATTGCGCTCACACCGGGGTCGAAACCGCAACCGAGGATGGCGGTGAGTCCGGCCTTCTCAAACCTCTCACGGTAGGCCCACTGCCACGAGTACTCAAAGTGTGCCTCATCCAGGGGCTCATAGTTGGCCGTGTCGAGGTAGTTCACACCACACTCCAAGCAGGCATCCATAATGGTGAGGTCCTGATAGGGGAGTGCTACGTTGATAACGATGTCGGGCTTGAACGAGCGCATCAACTCGCACAATTCGGGCACGCTGTCGGCATCCACCTTGGCGGTCTGGATGCGGTCGCCACCGATTGCGGCAGCGATTTGGTCGCATTTACTTTTTGTGCGGCTGGCCAACATAATCTCCGAGAATACGGGATTTGCGGCCACCTTGTGTGCCACGACGGTACCAACGCCGCCTGCACCGATAATGAGTACTTTACACATAGTCGTTAGGTCTGTTTTTGTGTGTTTATATATCGTTTGTTTTTGTTGCTACAAATTTTCCAACCTACAAATATAGGGTAATAAATTGAAAATTGAAAATGGAAAATGGAAAATGGACAGGCATCCCAGCACATAAACCAACCGAGCCGACAACCTTGTGGGCTGTCGGCTCGGCATAGAGTGTCGGTCTTCCTTAGGTCAACCTACTGTACTTTAACAACGGTCGAACCCTCGTAGGAAACGGTGATGGTATGTCCGTCGTTGAATTTGAAGAAGTTTTCAAGAGCGCGGCTCTTGGGGGTCTCAATAACGTTATTTTCGAAAGTGAAACTCTCAATATTTGCAGCACCGGTCTGTGCAAAGTTTGCGATGGTGTTGTTGTTGATGTTGATGAGTTTGCAATTCCTAACAACAATCTTCTTAACACAGTTGCTGCCGTTACAGAAGATAAAAAGTGGTTTCGCCAAACCTTGACCATCGATAATACAGTTCTCGATGGTTACACTATTGATATCCACAACAGCCTTGCTCATTCGGAACACTTGGTTGTCGTCACTCATACCACCTTTCCAAATCAAGTCTTTGATGACAATATTGTTGCCACCGTGTGCGGCTGTTACAGCAGGAGTGATGGTTATCGTTGCGGTCTGCTGTGGAACACCATCTACGGTGTAGCGACCAACGATTGTTACATCCTCTGCGGTTTCGATTTGGTAGGTGGATGTTTTAGTGAAATCCTGCATCACACAGAATGTGCCACCGGTGTTGATTTTGGAGGGGTAGGAGCCTGTGCCAATCTCCTTCATTCCGGCAACGTAGTTGTCAACAGTAACGGTCTCTTTCTCCATTGCGCTGGGGTCCAATGCAAGGCGCAAGCCCCAGCTGTTGTTGCCCGAGAAGTCGGTTGCGGTCTTGTTGAAGGTCTGGGTACCCTTGTCGGTATAGACCTTAACGGTGAGGGCCTTGCCATTGGTGTCGGCCCAGCGGTTGAAAATCAGGCGTGCGTTAATCTTCTGGCCTGCGGCTACACTACCATTGCTCACACTCACGCCAACACTTGCGCTACCGCTGTTGAACACAGCCGTCTGAGTGCCATAGGGGAACTTGGTGAGGTTGAGAGTGTAGCTACCACTCAGATAGAGTCCCTCCTCGGTGGTCATCTCAATCTTGTCAACCACGATAGGCTCTGCGGTGTGGTTGCTAACCTCGAAGGTCATCATTGCAAAGAGGTGTTGGAATACAAAGGGGATGGTGGTATCCTCTTTTGTACCATAGATATACCTACCAACCAAAACATCATCTGCACTCATATCGTTGTACTCGGCAGTGACGTCATAGTTCTGCAAAGCGTTGAGTGTACCAACGAGTTGAAACTGTTTCTTGGTGGCATTTGCAGCGTTCAAAGGATAGTAGGCATTGTAGCGCAAAAATTGGCCATCTACGTTGGTCTCTACCTCGTCCAGACCTGCAACCACACCTTCAAACTCGCCACTTGTTGTGCCTGCGCCAGAGGTGATGGTGAACTCGTTTTGGTACTTACCATCCTTGGAAATAGCAACATTATTGTATTGGCCAAACACACCAATCTTGTCGCCATCTTTCCACACCACGGTCTTGCCATCGGCGGTGTTGAGTGCGGTACGTCCCTCGACAGCATCATCGGCTGTGGTGGCCACAATGGTCATAGGAGTGCCCTCGACGGTGGGCTCCACATTGTCGTAATTGTTGTTGCAACCCACTACCATCAGTGCGAGGATTGCGATTGTGCTAAACTTTTTCATCGTTCTTCTCTCTTGTGTGTGGGTTAATACTACTTCTCGTCCTCCCAGAAAATGGTGTCGTCAAACTCGGGAGTGGAGATTGCGATACCCTGCTCAACGGCAAGGTCAGTGATTTCGATTGTAGGAGCAATGTACATTTTGATTTCCCCTGCGAAACTTTTGTAATTCATTGATTATTAATGTTTTGTTTTTTTGTATATGTGGTTGTTTTTCTACTGTTGCAAAATGAGTCCTGCTGCGCCCAGCGAGCCGGCACGGTTGCCGAGGGTGGCAGCCACAATCTCCGTGTGGGCACCGCACACCTCCATCATATTGGCAGCCGTGTGCCTGCGGATGCCCTCGAAGTAGAACTCGCCTGCCTCCGAGATACCTCCGCCAATGACCACTTTTTGCGGCGCAAAGATATTAATAAAACTTCTAATTCCTTGCCCTAACCACTCCCAATGTTCTTCCATTGTGTGGATTGCCTCCGTTTCGCCCTCGTGGTAGCGGGCAACAATCTCTCGGCCGTTGGTCTGTTCGGGTGCTATACCTTTGCGCTCGGCATAGCGGCGCACGAGTGCCGAGGTGGAGGCGTAGTGCTCCAAGCACCCCACCGCACCACAAGCGCACCTCTCGCCACCTGCCACCAACACAATGTGGCCCAACTCCATACCTCGGCCTTGCCAGCCGCCCTGCAACCTGCCGCCAATCAGCACTCCGCCACCAATGCCCGTACCAACGGTGAGAAAGACCACATCTTCGGCCCCTCGGGCTGCTCCGTAGAGCGTTTCGCCGAGGGCCATAAGGTTGGCATCGTTGCCCAGCAGGGTGAAGAGTCCCGTGTGGGCCGTGAGCCTTGCGCCCACGTTCACGTTCTCCCACCCCTCGATGTTCTCCGCACCACCGAGCACGCTCTGGCCATCGGGCGAGATGATGCCGGGGGTACCAATGCCGATACCCTCGACCTCCACACCCTTCTCCTTTGCCGCCATCAGGCACTCGTCGGCAGCCCCACAGAGGGCCACCAACACGGCCTCGGCACCTTCGGTTGCAGGGGTTGGTGTGAGCCCCTCAAAGAGAAACTCTCCCGAGGAGGAAATTAGCGCATATTTGATTGTTGTGCCACCAAGGTCAATGCCTATGGCATAGCGAGTTGTGTTCATAGCGAATGTTTTGTGTTGTCAAAAGAGCCAAAAGGCAGAAAGGGACCTCCCTGTCATCACGGGTAACAAAAAAGATACCCGTGAAAAAGGAGGAGAATTTTCAATCGTCGGTTGTCAATCATCGGCTGTCAATCGTCGGTTGACGGTTGACGGTTGACTGTTGACGGTGGAGAAGATTTAGTTCTTCTCCACCCAGATTGGCGAACTCCAAGCCCACTGTCCATTGCGTTGGCGCACACGAACATAGTAGTAGTCGGTATCCTTCTCGGGAACGTTGTCGGTCAGCACCTCGCCCACGGCAAAGGTGTTCTCTGTGGCCGCCCTGTGGAACTGCACAGCCTCGCTCAGCCAACCCCTCATAAAGTGTGCCTTACTACCCTCCAACAACTCGTCGAGGGTGTAGGCGAACTTCTGACCGTTCACCTCGGCGATAATCTTCCCATTGCGTGGCATTGTTACGTCCAGCACCACGCCCTGTGTTGCGGGGGTGGTGGTGTTGGGGTTCTTGGTGGAGTAGAGGTCAATATCCACGCTCTTGTCGGTGGTATTGAGGAGTCGGTTTACCCTTGTGCGGAACTCGGGCTCACCGGGCTGTGGCGAAGTGAATGCCGCACCACGGAAACAGGGTTGCACGCCATTGAGTGTGCCCTCCGAGAGGCGCAGGCGGCCCTGCCAATGTACATACTCCTCCTCTCTGTTCCAGCCGAAGTCAATCTTAACCTTTGCCCTGATGGTCTGCTCGGTGGGCTTAACCACCGTGTGGGGTGCACTCAGGCGCGAGAGGCATTGGCCGTTCTTGATGATGTCCACATAGTCGATGTGGTTCATAGCCTCCACCGCCACATAAATCTCCCTTGTGTTGCCCGAGGTAACGTCGCCCATCCTTGCGCCATTGATGCGGAAGTCAATCTTAATCTTGTCGCCCGTGGCACCGCAAACGTGCCTTGCGGCCATAGCGTTCCAAAGGCTCTCCTTGTCGAGTTTGTCGCACACCACACCGATACGGCCGTCGCCATAGCTACCGGGGTAGCCTGCGTGTTGGTCGGTGGAACACATCAGGCCAAACTTGTGGCCCTTGTCGAGTCCATACTGCACCGAGCCCTCCCAAGTGCGGGGGCCCATATCGTGCAGGTAGTCCATATCGCCCTGGTCGTTCTCGGCCAAGCCGTGGCGCGAGTACATCTCCACAAAGGGGGTCTGCTCGTCCTGCTTGAAGGCGTCCCAATTGTAGCCCCTGAAACCGGTGATGTAGCCCATATGGTGGGGAGTAACGAAGGCCTTATACTTTTTGAGTTTACGTTTCAGGTCGGGCACACTCTTACACTCCAACAGAGGGGTGTCGTAGTCGTAGCATAGGGCCACGTGGTCGCCGTGCTCCATCGAGTGGCACTCATAGGAGGTGAAGGTGAGGAACTTCTCGTCCACGTTGGCCTCCCTGAGGGCCTTGACGTAGGGCTCCCAGCCGCCTGCTCTCAACCTGCGGAATGCACTTTCGTGGTATTCGATAACCCACTCCAACCTCGGGTCGCCCTTACCGGGGATGTCGGGCCACAGGGCGTGTGGAGTGATGGACACGAAGTCCAACTGTTCCTTTGCGGCGGCGATGGCATCGCCGAGGTCGCCGTGTCCGTAGGTTACGTTGCAGTGGTTGTGTACGTCGCCCCACCATATCTTCATTTCGCCGAGTCCTTCGAGCATCTTCTTCAATTCGGCAGGCACAGCCTTTACATACTTACCACTCTCTTTGTCCGATGTGCAGCCCGCCACTCCGAGTACCGAGCCTGTGGCAGCCAGACCGAGCACGGTCCAACCCGATTTTTTCAAAAAGTTTCTTCTGTTCATATTGTTTGCTGTTAGCTGTTGGCTATTAGTCATTAGCTGTTTTTTATGTTAGTTTTATGATATGCCCTCAATTTTCAATTGACCAAGCTTTGCTTGCTCTAAAATGCTCCCGCTCGGCATAGCTTGCAAGCAATCTCTGCTCTCGCTTACTCGCATTTGCTTCCATTTTCCATTTTCAAAGGCTTCCTGCTCCCTTGAACCACTCAAACTCTCTCTCCATTGGGTCGGTGTCGCCACACTCCCTTTGCACCTCTTGGAGCAGGGTGTGTAGTTCGGCCCTTGTGTCGGCATAGTCGGGGTGGTTGTAAACGTTGTTCATCTCACCCTGCACACCCTCTCGCAGGTCGTAGAGTTCCCACTCGTCCACGTCGTTATAGAAGTGGATGAGTTTGTAGTCGTTGGTGCGGATGCCGTAGTGTCGTTTCACCGAGTGCCACGAGGGGTACTCGTAGTAGTGGTAATAGACCGCCTCCCTCCAATCTGTGGGCACTGCGCCCTTGCGCGAGGTGAGCACGGGCACCAGCGAGCGGCCCTGAATATCCTCGGGTATCTCCACACCGGCAAATTCGAGCAGGGTGGGGGCAAAGTCAATGTTCATAGCGAGTGCTTTGGTGCGTGTGCCGGCCTTCACAGCCTTCGGGTAGCGCACTAAGAGGGGTGTGCGGTGGCACTCCTCATACATAAACCTCTTGTCGAACCAGCCGTGTTCGCCGAGGAAGAAACCCTGGTCGGAGGTGTAGATGATGATGGTGTTGTCCAGCTCGCCAATGCTCTCCAAGTGAGCCATCAGTCGGCCCACGTTCTCGTCAACGGCCTTGATGACGGCACAGTAGTCCCTCATATACTGCTGATATTTCCAGCGGACAATCTCCTCCTCGCTTACTCCACGCTTCTGCATCGCTTTCCACTCCTCGATGCGGGGAGCGTAGGCCTCGTCCCAACGGGCCTTCTCCTCCGGGGTCATACGGTCCCACGCAGCTTTGAACTGCTCGACTGAGGCTCGGTGGTTGTTGGCACGGCTCACATCGGCCACGTTGGCGTTGCTCCAATCGCCCAAGTCGTAGGGTGCTTCGAGCTGCTCGCGAGTCATCACTTTGAGGTCCCACTCGGGCCACATATGCGTTCCAATCTCCATCTCCTGCTCTCGTGCAGCGGTGCCTCGTCCGCTGTAATCGTCCAGCAGGGTGGCTGGTTCGGGGAAGGTGTGGTCGTTGTAGATACCGAGGTGTCGCTGTGCGGGCATCCAGTTGCGGTGGGGTGCCTTGTGGTAGTAGAGCATCGCAAAGGGACGCTCTGTGTCGCAGTTGTCAATAAAGTCGATGGCCTTGTCGGTGATGATGTCCGTGACGTAGCCCTCCTCGACCACAACGCCATCCTGCTCCCAGAATTGTGGCGCATAGTATTCGCCCTGACCAATCAGTATGCTCCAATAGTCGAAGCCCTGTGGCTCGCTGTTGAGGTGCCACTTGCCAATCATTGCGGTCTGGTAGCCACTCTCGTGGAGCAACTTGGGGAATGTTTGTTGGTCGCCATCGAAGGTGCGTGAGTTGTCCGTAAAGCCGTTGGCGTGGCTATACTTACCCGTGAGGATACACGCCCTCGAAGGGCCCGATATGGCGTTGGCCACATAGCAGTTCTCGAAGAGCATACCCTCTTCGGCCAAACGGTCGAGGTTGGGGGTGTGCATCAGGCTACTGTCGTAGCAACTCAACGCCCTGCACGTGTGGTCGTCGGTCATCATAATAATAATGTTGGGCCTCTCGGGGGCCTTCTCGGCACACCCCGTGAGTGCTGCTGCCACGGGCAACGCAATGCCCGCACCGGATAAAAGTCTGTTATTCATAAATTCAAAATTCAAATTCCCTTTCTGCTCTTTCTTGCTCTTTCTGCCCTCTAATTACTCTTTTCAACCAGAGGTTGCAATGCACGGATGAGTTGTTTGTCGCCCGTGTGGAGGCCCCAAGCATACATCTTCTTCCTCAATCGGGCGATGGTGTCTTTGTGCTTGGCCTCCACCGCAAGGTTGACCATCTCCCCACGGTCGTTCTCCATATCGAAGAGTTGTTCGCGATTGCGGAAGTGGTTGTAGAGCACATATTTATATTTGCCCTCCACGATGGCCCAGCCCCTCACGTTAATCTCCGAGAGTAGCGTCTCGATAAACACCTCTTCGTGCAACGGAGCATCCTCCTTGTGGAGCACGCCACGCAGCGACTTACCCCTATATTTATCTTCGTCCAACTCCACACCGCCATAGTCGCAGATGGTCCTCACAAGGTCCAGACCAATGTTGGAGAGTGCGGTGGTGTTGGTGGCACCACGGAGGGCTTTGCGGTCGCTCTTGGGGGCCTTCACTATCAGTGGTACGTTTACACACTCCTCCTGCAATATCCACTTCTGGTTCCAATGGTGGGAGGCTGCGCCATCGCCGTGGTCGCTACAAAAGAGAATGAGCGACGAGTCGTAGAGCCCACTCTCTTTGAGCAGGGCCACAAGGTCGCCCACGTGTTTATCCACCCTCTCGGTCAGGCGATAGTATGCCCACAGATACTCCCTCCAATCGTCCTCGGTGTAGGTGGCGGTGGGGTGGGAGCGAGGGTGGGAGGCCTTACGCAAGCCTATGGCCTCGGGCTCGTAGGTTGATTTTTGGAAATTCATAGGTAGGTTGGGACACTCCTCCGTGCGAGGAATATCCACCTCGCCATAGGGCAGTGTTTGGCTGCGTGCAAACTCGCATATCTCGTGCGGGTCGAGGAACGAGGCGACAAGGAACAGCGGTTTTTGAGTCTCCCTCTCGGCGAGTGCCGAGGCTATGTTGTCAACCATCGTGCGGTCGTCCATATTGCACACCTTCTTAAAGCCACGTCCCTCTTCGGGGAGGTTTACCTCGCTGGCGTGCCACTTGCCGGCATACATTGTCTCGTAGCCGGCATCCCTCATCAGGTAGCCGATACTGCGGCACATAGCCTCCTCGTCGGGTTGGATGCCGTTGTCGGTGGCGCCAATCTCGGTGGGCATCAGTCCTGTCATCATCGAAGCCCTGCACGGGCCGCTCAACGGGAACGGACAATATGCCCTTTCGAGCCTCACGCCATCTTCGGCCAACGCATCCATTGCAGGGGTGAGAAGGTCGGGATTGCCCGCACAACTCATTGCCGAGGCGGTTTGCTGGTCGGTCATAATGAGGATGATGTTGGGGCGACTCTCTTCCTTAGGGGCGGGTGTGGATGCTTCCACAGCAGCAGGGGCCATCATAGCACCTGCAAGGAGTGCCGAGTGGGTGAGTTTTTCTATCTTCATAGCCAATTTAGGTAGCAAAGTTTTCGGTTGTGTTTAGGCTTGTTCCTCCCACGTGGAGCAGGTGGATACTATTCCATTTCGCAAATATAAAAAATTCGTTCGAGAAAAGAGTCGTTTACACCTATATTTTTTATCTTTTATTATGCAAAAAAAAGCCGTACTGTGTGATGCAGTACGGCTTGTGTAGTATTCGGGGAGTCCCTCGGTGCTATTTCTCCTCCGCTTGGGGTAGGTTGCGTTTGAGGAGTAGTGCGCCCAACGCTGCCGAGAGAATGGTGCCGCAGAGGATACCCAACTTGGCACTGTCGAGCATAGCCCTGCCATCGGCACCCAGAGGCGAGTAGGAGAGGTCGGCGATGAACATCGACACCGTGAAACCAATGCCGCAGAGCATACACACACTCGCAAAGGCTTTCCAATTGCTACCCGAAGGCATCGATGCGATTTTGAGTTTGATGGCCAGCCACGAGAACGAGAATACGCCCACAAATTTGCCTGCTACCAAGCCCAACATCACCGCAAGGCTCACACCCGAGAAGATGTCGCCAATGTGGAAACCACTCAAATCCACACCCGCATTGGCAAAGGCAAACACGGGAAGGATGATGTAGTTGATGAACTCGCTCAAATCGTCCTCCAATTTCTGCAATGGGCTGATGAGGTGGTCGGATGCCGACTCGATACTCTTCAAGGTCTGAATCTGGTCTTTGGAGAGCACCACGACGTGGTTTTTGTCGGTAACCTCTGTTTTGGGGAACTCGTTGATGTTGTTACGGATGCGCTCGATGTAGTACTGCGAGCCCTTGCTCAAACTTGCGGGTATGCAGAAGGCGGCAATCACACCTGCGATGGTGGCGTGGATGCCCGAGTTGAGCATCGCATACCATAGGATGACACCCACCACAAGGTAGAATGTCTTGCTCATAACTTTCATCCTGTTGCCCAAAATCATCACAACGATGCAGAGCAGTGCGAGAGCCAAGAATGCCCAACTGATTTCCGAAGTGTAGCACAGCGCAATGACGATGATACCGCCCAAGTCGTCGGCCACAGCAAGGGTTGTCAAAAAGACCTTCAAACTCAGCGGTACCCTCTTGCCAAACATAGCCAACACACCCAACGAGAAGGCAATGTCGGTGGCCATAGGGATGGCCATACCCCTCTGCATCAGCGGGTCGTTGGGGCACGAGAGGGCGAACAGGGCAACGGGGATGAGCATACCGCCGCAAGCACCAATGATGGGAAGAATGGCTTTCTTTATGGACGAAAGTTCGCCAACGAGAATCTCCCTCTTGATTTCCAAACCCACCGAGAGGAAGAAGAGAGCCATCAGGAAGTCGTTGATGAACATTCCGAAGGTCATTGCGTGGCCGCCGTGGCTGAAAAAGTTGAAGTCGCCAAACGAGAGCGAGATGGGTTGATTCCACAGGTGGAAGTACCACTCCTTAATTCCGGGTACGTTGGCACACACGAGGGCTGCAATGGTGGCAGCGATGAGCCAGAAACTCGCTGTGGAGTATTTTTTGAACAAACTTAAAAAAGTGTAGTTCTTTGATACGTTACTTTTGTTTTGCATAAGTTTGGGTTAGAGATTGTGCGAAAGGTGACACACACAAAGCGTGCGGCTTGGCCTACACCTTTCGGCTGTTCCACATAAAAGTTGGTGTGTTGTTGTGTTGTTGTTTCGGCCGCGAAAGTAGTGAATTTATCCTATCGTTGTTCTCTTGGGATGAAAATATGTACAATTTTGGCACAAAAAAAGACCGAACTACCATCGTAGTCCGGCCCATAATCCGTGCGGTTATTCGGGGAACTATTTCTCCTCAACCTCGGCGGCTGTCGGCGCAAAATCCACATCCACCTCAAAGCGGAACTCCTCGCCCTCGTCCGACACAAACACAATCTCCAAAGTGTGCTGTTGCGACAAGGTGGGAGTGGTTTCAAAAGTGAACTTAAAATCGTGGTTTAGAACGCAGTGATTTATTTTCTTTTGCCTAAAATACTTGACCGTCAGTATCGATAAGTCTGGTAGCGTAAAATCACACAGTCTTTTGTTTATTACCGTGCATTTGGAGGCCAAATTCTGATAAAACGGTGGGTGTGTTTCCTCGAAATAGTTGCTATCAATGTAGGGCTTATAGCTACTACATTCCATCATAATAATGTCGGATAGAGGTGTTCCCGCAAGATGTTTGTCATCATAATCCGCACTGCTGACAATCTCTATTTTTGTAAAATTGTACCCGATGGCGGCAGTGTCAAATTGATCTTCTTTTTCAATGTTTCTATTGTAGGCTGTGTCGTTGTTCTTTTTGCTCAATTGCCTATGCCGCAAGCATAGCTCTCTTTGGCAGTCGGGCTCCCAACAACACAAACAGGACATCCAATGAGCACAGTCGCCATATTCGGGGCCATCAATACTGCTATCTGCCACGGCCATATAGAGGGTGTTGGTGCTGCGGTCGAACTCCCAACAGGTGTTGACTAAATCCACATATCTTTGTATGAAAGTTTCGGCAAACACCACGCCCAAATGGGGTTGCGGCTCTCGCCAGCAGCCATAGAAGCCATTTGTCAAAATTATTGCCATAAGGTATGTTGCAAATCTTTTCATGACAAGGGAATAATTTTGTCTATTGGACATTTGGTTTGTCGTAGGTTACCATTCGGAACCACCAATCAAAATCGTATTCTGCTGTATTTAGATTTGTTGTGTAGTGTTTGTTACTCCTCGGTAGCTGCAAAATCCACATCCACCTCAAAACGGAACTCCTCGCCCTCGTCCGACACAAACACAATCTCCAAAGTGTGCTGTTGCGACAAGGTCGGTGCTATGTTGAAAATGAGCGCAAAGTCGAATTTATTTTGGGGATAGGAGGGAACTTTGATGTTCGAAAAAGTGTGGCTTGCCAAGAGTGTCAGGTCGGCAATCGTAAGTTCGTTCACCATTTTGTGTATCTCTTTGCAGTGGTATAGGGGTGTTCCATATAGCCATTCGTTGACAAAAGTATAACCGCTATCAATGAACTCTTTGTATGAATATCCCACAAATGTTGTGATGTCGGCCAAGGAGCTTCCTGCTAAATGACTTTGGTCGTAATCAGAATTGCTTGATATTCGTATCTCCACAAAATCTTCGCTGTATGCAGTTGGGCGGTCGTAATCTACGAAAAGGTTGAGGCTGTGTTCGTATCTGTATTTGTAGTTATATTCACAATCTCCGTGTTTGTTGCTCAACTTGCGATGGGCCTCTCGACTTTCCGGCGTTGCATATTTCTCTTTTAGCAACCCAAGAGTTGCGACCACTTTGCGACTTTCCCAAGGTGTTACATATTCCAACCTCAACTCATTGTGGTTAAACTGCCAACCAATCTCTTCATTTAGCTCTCGGTAGTCGTAGACAAACGAAGGTATTGTAACATCGTGCCAATCAACTACTCTGCTGACACACGACGTGAAGCAGAAGAACAAAATGGGTATGATTGCAAGCTTTTTCATGGAAGTTAGTTTTGATTAGGTTTGTCATAAGTTACCATTCGCATCCAATATCCCTTTCCCTATTTTGCAAAAATACTCAATAAAGATGTAATATCCAATAGTTTAGAGCAAAAAAAGACCGAACTACTCTCGTAGTCCGGTCCATAATCCGTGCGGTTATTCGGGGAACTATTTCTCCTCAACCTCTGCGGGGATAACCTCCACCAACTCAACGGTGAATGCAAGTGCCTGGTTGGGGCCGATCTGCTGGGGAGCCCTCATACCGTAGCCCAGCTCCGAGGGAATCCACAACTTGATCTCGCCACCTTCGCCAACGAGTTTCATACCCTCGCTCCAACCTTTGATAACCTGGTTGAGTGCAAAGGTGATGGTGTCGCCACGCTCGTAGGAAGAGTCGAATACTTTACCATTTTTGAGCTTACCCTCATACATAACCTTCACTTGGTCGGCATCGTTCACAGCTTTCTTCTCGGGGTTACCCTCGCGAACGATCTCATACAAAAGGCCGCTCTCGGTCTTCTTCACGTTCTTACCCTTCTCAATCTCTGCAAGGTAGGCCTGCGATTTCTCCAAAGCCTTCTGGGGAGCAACCACGTTGAAGTACTCACGCAAGAATGCAAATGCGCTCTCGCGGTCCATTACTGCCTCCTCTGCCAAAGCGTCCTCAACGCCTTTGTAGAAGAGTTTCATATCCAACTCGTCCTCCAACGAGCCAACCAACTGTGCCAACGAGCCACCAAAGTCGGTACCCAAAGCATACGAAAGGGTGTCAACGTCGTTCTTCATAGCACGACCACCACCGCAAGAAGCCAACGAGCAAACCATTGCTACCGAGGCCAAAATTACAAGTACTTTTTTCATTGTTTTGTTAAGTGTTTATTTGGTTAATTTCGATTGTTATTTCTCGAACAGGTCGCAAATATAACTATTTTAATTAGATTTTAGTATCAACCCACACATTTTCCACAACATTCGTGCGCCCACGTTGGCATCCCACTCGTCCTTACCCTCGCTCGGAGCAACCTCCACAAGGTCGAAACCCACAATCTTACGCCCACTCCTGACTACGCTATCCAGCAGGTAGAGGGCCTGATTGAAACTCAATCCTCCCACCACAGGCGTACCCGTGTGGGGGCAGTTGTCGGCCGAAAGACCGTCGATGTCGAAACTGATGTAGACATTCTGCGGAAGGTGGCTCACAATATCCTTGCACTGCTCCGTCCAAGTGGTGCCCTCAAACCTCGCAGTTGAGAGGAGGTAGTCGTCGAACTGCACCACTTTGTTGTTCTCCCTCGCAAGGGCCACCTCGTCGTCGCAGTAGTCCCTGATGCCCACCTGCACCAACTTCTCCACCTGCGGCACCTGTTGCAACACATTGTACATAATGGATGCGTGCGAGTAGGTGAAACCCTCATAGGCGTTCCTCAGGTCGCAGTGTGCATCAATATGTAACACACCCAGCGAGCCGTGCCTCTCACCCAGAGCCTTGATATAGCCCAGAGGCACGCTGTGGTCGCCACCCACAAGGCCCACCAACTTACCCCTGTTGAGCCACTCGGAGGTCTGCTCATACACCTTCGCGTTGAGTTCCTCGCACCCCTTATTAATCCTGCCGATGCGTGCGCCCATACGCGCGTTCTTGTCCACATCGCCGCCGCGTTCCAAAAAGTTAATCACCCTGCGTGCCTCACTACGCAACATCTTGCTGCGGTCCTGCACCGAGTAGTCGATGGGCACCGTGCCGATACCCTTGCGCCACTCGTCGGGGCTCACAGGGTCGTAGAAGTCCAACTGCACCGAGGCCCCAATGATTGCATCGGGTGCATCCTCCTGACCTCCGCCATAGGAGGCCGTAACGCCCCAGGGTATAGAGACCAAGACAAGTGCCGACTCCTCCGGCGTGAAAGGCATTCCGAAATAGTTGCCGTTGGCAGCACCAACATCCGATGGGTTATACTCTTTAACACTCATATCAATACGTGTTTTGTGTTGCTTTGTGGTTGTGTGTTTCCCTCTTTTGTGGGGTATGATTTGTTTCTTCCGACAAAAATAGTCTAAAAAACTGGTAAAATGTTTGGAACAATAGCAAAATTTATTACTTTTGTGTCATAAAACAGCGGCGGGTGTTCCGTTGGAGTGTCTGTTGTTGTTTTAGTGATTCTTTCATAATCAGTATTTTAAGTTGGGGGGTTGGGGATATCGTGAGATATCCCCAACTTTTTTCCAAAAACGCACAATAGCGGGCGACTGCGGCGTCATACTGCGATAAACCACCTCCTCATTTACGTTGGTAAACTTCGGAGGTGGTTTTCTTGTATTCCTTGCATTCATCCCGCTCTCTGCGTTTTTTTAACGTCGACCGTCAACCGTCGACCGACAACCGTCATTTTTTTATTCCCTTCCTGCTCTTTCTGCTCTTTCTGCTCTTTCTGCCCTTTCCGCCCTTTGGTGCCCATTCAGCCCTTTCTTGCCCTCGGGTATCTTTTTTAATACCCGTGCCGTAGGCACACCTCAATTTTCAATTTTCAATTTTCCATTTTCAATTCTGCACTGCACTTTGCGTTTTTTTAACGTCGACCGTCGACCGTCAACCGTCAACCGTCTGCATACCCCTCCGCCTACGGCACCTCCCCTAACTTAGGGGAGGAATAATTTTCCATTTTCCATTTTCCATTTTCCATTCTCAATTTTCAACTCCTCAAATGACATTGTGGCCTGATGGGGCGGTTTATTTTTGAGAAAGAAATGTGGAAAATCTGCACAAAACAATATTTTTTTGAAAGTTTGGAGTACAACGATAGATAAATATACATATATTTGTATTGTGCGAGATAATTTTCCGCATTGAGATTTTTGTTGCGATTCTCTGGGAATGAGTGCACACCGTTGGAGTGATGATTAATTTTATGCTTTTAGATATGAAGAAATGTAGTATTAAGGTTGGGTTAGTAGGAGCAATGCTCCTCTTCTCGCTTGTGAGTGCAGAGGCTGCCGTGTGGCCTTTTGGTAAGAAGGAGAAAAAGCAGAACGACACCACTGTCGTTGAGTCCAAAGCGAAGAAATCCAAGTCCAAGTATGAAAAACTCTTTGGCGACAAGAGTAAGTGCACCACTGCGGAGGGCGGTTTTATGACCCTTCACACCGTGGGTGATAAGCTCTATGCCGAGATGAGCAACGACCTCTTTGGTAGGGATGTACTCATTGCCTCCACCATCAGCGAGATCAGCAATGGTTCGTTGGGTTCGGTGGGCTACAAACCCCAGAAGCCCCTCCACTGTCGTTTTGTGAAGATTGACACTATGGTTTACCTCACTCAGGTGAACGTCATTCCCGATCACAAGAAGGAGCAGAGCGAGGCTGTGAAGAGGGTGAACCTCGACCCCATTATGATGAAGTTCAAGACGGCTTGTCAGACTCCCGATAGCTTGGCCACTGTGTTTGAGATTACCCCACTGTTGAAGAGCTCGGTGAAGGAGCTTGTGCCCATTGCCAACAAATCGAGCATTGTTGCTTCATTGACTGTGAAGTGGGACGACAATCTCTTCCACCTGGGCGAAACCAAAGCGTTTGAGGATAATGTTAGCATTCGTTCCTACCTCTCCGGTAAGGCTACGGTAGAGGATATCCTTGGTGGAAAGGCGACCGTTGCCGTAACCTCTTTGGTTACTCGCACCATTCTCCTTCTGCCCGAGGAGCCTGCACGTCCGAGGATTGCCGATTCGAGGGTTGGTATCTTTCTTTCGAACCGCACCACTTTTGACGCTCCCACCGAGCAGAGCGACACCTATTCCATCATCCACCGCTGGCGTGTGGAGCCTGCCGACAAGGAGGCCTATGCAAGGGGCGAGTTGGTGGAGCCTGTCAAACCCATCGTTTTCTACCTCGATGACGCATTCCCTGCCGAGTTGCGTAAGCCCGCAAAGGAGGGTATCGAGAGGTGGAATATGGCCTTTGAGAAGATTGGTTTCAAGAATGTTGTCCGTGTGTTGGACTATCCGAAGGATGACCCCGAGTTTGACCCCGACAACCTCAAATACTCTTGTGTACGTTGGCTCCCATCGACCACAGCAAATGCTATGGGCCCCTCGTGGGTGGATCCCCGTTCGGGCGAGATTATCAACGCTTCGGTGATTGTGTATAGCGACCTTGTCGGCACGCTCCATTCGTGGCGTTTTGTGCAGACCGCACAGGTGGACGAGAGGGTGCGCAGCCTGCGCCTCGATCCCGAGGTGAGGGATGAATCGTGGGCCTACGTGTTGGCACACGAGGTTGGCCACTGCTTGGGCTTTATGCACAATATGTCGGCCTCGGCATCGGTGCCTGTGGAGTCGTTGCGAAACGCAGAGTACACCCAACAGTATGGCACCACTCCGAGTATTATGGACTACGCAAGGTTCAACTATGTGGCCCAGCCCGAGGATAAGGGTGTGAAACTCACTCCTCCCGATTTGGGTGCCTATGACTATTGGCTTGTGGAGTATGCCTACAAACCCGTGCCCGAGGCGGAGGATATGTGGGCCGAGGCCAAGGTGTTGGAGCAGTGGGTAGCCGAGAAGGCAGGCGACAAAACCTATCGCTATGGCCGCCAGCAGACAGGCGTACGCTTGGACCCTAGCGCCATTGAAGAAGACCTCAGCGACGACCCCGTGCAGGCTTCGCAGTATGGTGTACAGAATCTCCAATATATTGTGAAACATATGGGCGAGTGGATTGGCGACGAGGAGGACTCCTATGGTAAATATCGCGAAGCTCTCTACGATGTACTCGTAAAACAGTATAACCGCTATATGAATGCCGTGCTGCTCAATGTGGGCGGTGTCTACCTCACCTCCACACACGCCAAAGATGCAGCACAGAGGGCTGTGCCTGTGGATGCCGACTATCAGAAGAAGGCTCTGCGTTGGGCTATGAAGCAGGTTGACAACTGCGGATGGATTGATAACGAGCCCCTCACGGAGAAGTTCCGCCTGCGTATAAACAGGTCTGAGGTGGTTGCCTTCAACCACGCAAGGGCCATTTTCAGCACCTACGCTCCCATTGCACTCTGTTCATACTTGGCGCCCGAGGGTGAGGCTTTCACCTTGGAGGAGTGGATGAAAGAGTGTCGCAACTGGGTGTGGGCTCCCACCAATGCAGGTAAAAACCTCACACTACACGATAGGATGAAACAGAGGCACTGGGTGAATACTATGCTCCTTATCGGTTGCAACAAGGCAAGCCTTATGTCGGCAAGCCTTACCTCGTTGGCAGAGGAGGCCTATGCTCCTTCGGTGGATCACATTCTTGCCTTCGATTTGGACGAGAGCGGCCTTGTGGAACGTTATGCCGAGCAGCTCAGGCAGTATGAGGAGGAGAACGGTAAGAGCGCGGTTGCTTCGATGCTCTTTGAAAATGAAACCTCGTTTGGCCCTGCTGGCTACGGCATCCAGAAATCTGTTAATATGAAGGCTGTTGATGAGACCCAGATGCACTTCTTTGGCGAGGTGTTGAGCACCAAGGCAAAGCTCGAAAAACTGATTGCCCGCTCGTCGGGTACCAACAAGGTTCACTATCAGAATTTGTTGGAGATGATTAATATGAAACTCGAAGGAAGGAAGTAGTCTTCTGTTGAGGTTCAAACTGAAAACGACAAAACAAAAAACTAAATAACCACTTATGAATAAATTTCGACTAAATGTTGTGTTGGGAGTGATGGTAGCGATGTTCTTGTCGCTCGCATCGGCCAATGCACAAGGAGGTGATCGCACCATCAAGGGTCGCATCGTGGATGGCACAACGGGCGAAGGACTCGTTGGTGCTACCGTTATGGTTCAGAATGCCACAACGGGTATTGCCTCGGGCAAAAACGGTGAGTATGTCATCAAAGTCAAGGGCGCAACCGACAAAACCGTCCTCGTATTCTCATATATGGGTATGGAGGACCAAGAGGTTGTTATTGGCAAGCGCACCGAGATTAACGTGGCAATGTTGGGTGGCGCAACCGTGATGGAGGAGATTGAAATCACCACCGGTTATGGCTTGGTGCAGAAACGCTCCGACCTGACAGGCTCGGCTTTTCAGGTCAACTCCGAGTCGCTGGTGCAGATGCCTGCTGCACGTATCGACAATATGTTGGCGGGCCTTGTGCCGGGTGTGAGCATCGAGTCGGATGGCGACGGAACACGCGTGCGCTACACCACACGAGTTCGTGGTGATGCTTCGCTGAGTGCATCGAGCGAGCCTTTGTGGATTGTGGATGGTATTCCAATCTACACGGGTAACAAAAGCAACTCGGTAGAGGGTACAAGTGCAAACGTCAGCCCTCTGTCGTTCATCAACCCCGACGATATCGAGTCGATGACGGTGTTGAAGGATGCTGCTACCACCGCGCTCTATGGTGCCGATGGTGCCAATGGCGTAATCCTCGTTACCACCAAGCAGGGACGTAGCCAGAAAACTCGCCTTAATGCTTCGTTGAGGTATGGTATCTCTGAGCTGGACGATAGGACTCGCATCAAATATATGAATGCAGAACAGTGGAGAGGCTATGCTATGGAGGCGTGGTTGAACTCGGGCGAGAAGGCCGAGAACTTCCCCTATCGCGATAATGAGTTTACCAAATATACCGGCGTGGATACCGATTGGTTTGATGTTTACAACGGCATTGGTCAGACCACACAGGTTAACCTTTCGGCAAGTGGCGGTAGTAAGAATGTTAACAACTATGTGTCGGGTAGCTACTACAAGCAGAACTCCACCACCATTGGCGACTCGCAGGAGCGTATCTCGATTCGTAGTAAGAGTAACTACAACCTCAGCCGCAACCTCAAATTGAGCGTAAACCTCTCGGGTTCCTACAACAACAACGAACTCTTCTCGGCAAATGGTTTGTACACTCTCTCGGAGTTGCCAATCTACACTCCCTTTGAGGAGGACGGGGTAACGCCCAAGTTGTACAACTATTATTATAGGAAGAACTCCGTTACGGGCGAGTATGAACTCTACAAGTCGAAGTTCAACTCCAACGAGGTTCCCAACCGTATGTACAGCGACAACAACCAGAAGACATTTAGTGGCGACGGTAACGTGACATTGGAGTGGGGGCCAATCAAGGGTCTTTCGTTTACCACCCAGAATGGTGCAAGCTACACCTCCACAGCCGAGGCTATCTACGACTCGCGCAACACGTTGGACGGTATGTATGAGAGCGGTCTGAACGGCTACTCGCGTAGGGCAGGTGTCTTCTCGCTCACGGCCAACTCCATCAACCGACTGAACTTCAACCGCACCTTCGGCAAACACAAAGTGGGTGCGCTTGCGGCCATTGAGTTTGTGCACAAGGAGTACCGCACAATGTATGTTACAGGCCACGGCTTTGCCAATGACTTCATCAAGGAGATTGCCTATGTGGATTCCTCCACAATTGACGGCTCGTCCAATATGAAATATACCCGTTCGTTGTCCTACCTCGGCCAATTGTCCTACTCCTACGACCAGCGCTACTACCTCACGCTGACTGCTCGTAAGCAGGGTTATAGCTCGTTTAGCAAGTATGCACGTTTTGGTACTTTCTCGGCAATCGGTTTGTCGTGGAATGTGCACAACGAGGATTGGTTTGACAATAGCGATGTTACTCTGCTCAAACTGAAAGCCTCCTATGGTAATAGTGGTAACTCGCGTGTGGACACCTCCTCGGCATTGGGCTCCTACTCCTATGGCGACGGTAATACCTATGGCGGCTCGATGGGTGCAACCATTTCGAAAGTGCCCAACCCCGGCCTTTCGTGGGAGAATACCCGCACCACCAACTTGGGTATTATGTTCACGCTGTGGGATAGGGTGACTCTCGAAGTTGAGGGCTATGAGAAATATACCGACAACCTTCTCTACGATGGCCGTGTTTCGATGGTTATTACCGATGGCGGTGTAACCCGTAACGTGGGTGAGATTCAGAACCTCGGTATCGAGTTCTCGCTCTCGACGGTGAATGTTAAGACTCCCGACTTCGAGTGGCGTACCGATTTCAACGGCTCGCACAACGAGAACCTTATTGTGAAACTCTACAAGGGTAACCACACCGGTTTCTTCGATACCGTTTGGATGGAGGGTGCAAGTAAGAACCACTGGTGGCTGGTGCGCTGGGCAGGTGTTGACCCTGCAACCGGTAGGCCTATGTGGTATGATAAGAACGGTAACCTCACCTTCTCGTTCTCCTACGACAACCGTGTGATAAACCCCGACTACTCGAAAGTACCCGTGTTGGAGGGTGGTTTCATCAATACGTTCCGCTATAAGAACTTCTCGTTGCGCATCCAGGCCAACTACCAATTTGGTGGCTACGATATGTGCTCTTCGATTGGCGTGGACGATGGTAATGACTCCATTTCGGAGAATGCTTCGGTGAACGCATTGGAGCACTGGCGTCAGCCGGGCGACTTGTCCATCAACCCCAAGATTGCCAACGATAACGATGCACTCGGCTCGATGGGCTCGACTCGTTTCCTCTACGACCGTACCAACATCCAGATTAGGACCGTGGCGTTGAGCTACACGGTACCCAAAGAGCTCTGTAAGAGGGTTGGTGTTCAGGGCGCAACCATCTCGCTGATGGCCGACAATCCATACATTTGGACCCCCGGTTACACCCCCGAAAAGAACTCCTATCAGAACTACGCCTTCGGTCGTGCCGGCCGTAGCCGCACCTTCACCGGAGAGTTGTCACTGACCTTCTAACCCTCTAACCGACGAAAGCAAAAGAGTATGAATATGAAAATTAAAAATATATTTATGGTATTGGCACTCTCGGCGACTGTGTCGTTGAGTAGTTGCGAGAGCTTCTTGGAGGTGCCCACCATTGGTAAGAGTACCATTGAGACCTTCTTTGCCGAGCTTGACGGACTTCGAGCCGCAGGCAGGGGTCTTCACCGCACGCTGGCCGAGTTCTACGACGACGAGTATGTGCGCTACCCGGAGATTATGGGTGATATGGTCGATGTTGTGCGCCTGAATGCCAACGAGCAGATAACCCGTATCTATGACTACCTGAGTGTTCCTGCCGACGATGCAGGCTTCCCTCGTAATGTGTGGCGCAAGGGATATGATGTTATCTCCAATGCAAACAACATCCTCTACTATGGCGAGCCTCTTTATGAGAGTTTTGCGCAGAACAAGAAGGAGATTGATATGATTTTTGCTCAGGCGCTCTTCATTCGTGCGCTGGTAACATTCGACCTCTGCCAAGTCTATGGCCACTCCTACATCTACACTCCCGATGCTTCGCACCTTGGAGTTCCTGTTGTGACGTGGGTACCGGGCTTTGAGGATGTCATTGCTCGCTCCACCGTGGCACAGACCTACGCACAGGTGCTCAAAGACTGCGATGATGCAATTGCGCTGTTTGCCATTGCCCAGCAGCCCGAGAGTGTCTACTATGCAAGTGCGCTGGCTTGTAAGGCTCTCAAAGCGAGGGTTTATCTCCACAAGGGCGATTGGGAGAATGCTGCTAAGATGGCCGAGGAGGTTATGGGCGAGATCACACTCACTCCCCACGATAAGTATATTGATATGTTCCGCGATGCTGCTTCGGTAGTGGGCGAGGAGACCATCTTCCGCATCAATGGCTACGACTTGTCGAGCTCGATGAACGCGCTGTGCGACCCCAGCCGTATTATCAAGGTGGAGCCTGCCAAGAAACTACACAGCCTCTTTGAGAGTGGCGATATTCGTGCCGACCTGCTCACCTACATCCCCGAGAGTATGGAGAGCACTATGACACAGCCTTCCTATAATGCCTTCTGTAAGTATTGTGCCTATAAGCGCATTACCGACGAGCGCAACCGCCGTACAGACCTCTTCATTCTGCGTGGCTCGGAGATGTACCTCATCCACGCCGAGGCTTTGTGCCGCAAGAGTTCGCCCGACTTGGCGAGGGCTGCCGAGGACATCAAGGCTCTGCAAGCAAGGGCTATGGGTAAGACGGTGGAGGAGATTACACTCACCTATAAGGACGCTGACGAGTTGTTGAAGATTATTGAGGACGAGAGGGTTAGGGAGCTCAATATGGAGGGCCACCGCTTGTTCGACATCACCCGCTTGGGCCACAACCTCGAAAGGGGTGCTTCTACCACCTCCACGATGAAGAGCCTTGCTTGGCCCGACTACCGCTTCGCACTGCCCATCTGCCAAACCGAGATGGATACCAACGAGTCGATGAAACAAAACGATGGTTATGTAAATTAATGTCTAACGTCCAACGTCTAACGTCTAACGTCAATGGTCTGACGTCGATGGATAGACGTGGAGGGATACCGGAGTAAAAAGAGAGTTGCAACCTTGTTATAAAATAGAAAGAAACGACGTTTGACGTTTGACAAAAAGAAAAGAATATGAAACAGATACTAAAAATAGCAATGATTGTGTTGGCAGCCACAGCGCTGTGGGGCTGCTATGAGGAGCCACAACCCCTCGATAAACCCTTTGTGTATATTATGGACGAGAATGGTGGTGGCTCGGCAACCATCTCCGCAACGGGCAACAACATTTCCAGTGAGTTGTTTGTGCATTTGAGTTGCAGGAAGTTTAACGAGCCCATCCAGGTCTACTACGATGTAATCGTGGGCGATGGTTTGAAGGAGGGCGTGGATTTTGTCATCCAGTCCACCACCAAGAGCCCTCTGACGTTCAAAAACTACGATCCACAGCCCATCCGTATATCGTGGAGGAAGACCGATAACTTCGACCCAACGAAGGACAACACCGTAACCTTTGCGATAAGGAGCGTGGAGAGTAGCGAAATCGGCGAGTTCCACCTCGGCTACCTCGGCCCCGATAGGCTGTTTAATTCGTATGTCTTCACAAAGAAATAGTGAACTAAAACCAAACTTTATAAAACAACAAAACAAACACAAGTCTAACTAATTAAAACGAAAGAGAGATGAAAAAGTTTTTACAAATTGCTCTTCTCATTGGTGCCGTTAGCGCACTGATGTGCTCTTGTGGCCCCAAAGAGCCCAAGACCGATGGCAAAGCGGAATTCGCTTCGTTCACCATTACCGCCGAGGCCAACCCCGAGTTGGAACTCACTCGCAACTATGGTGCAGTAATCAACAATGCAGAGGGTACCATCCTTGTTGCTCTTCCCGAGGGCGTTGCTGTTACCGCACTTGTTCCCACCTTCACTTTGAGCCAGGACGACGTTGCAACCGTTGATGGTGCAGCTATCGTAAGTGGCGAGTGGACCATCGACCTCACCGAGCCTGTTGTTGTTAAGGTTGAGGACCAGATGGCGCTTATCTCGAAAGAGTACACCATCACTGCCGGTACCACCGACGGTATCGCAGAGTTGTCGAAAGTGGTTTTTGCTGCTGCCGACAACGAGGGTAAGATTACCGCAGATGTTGAGCCTATCTCGATTGCTTCGACTATGACCGTAGGTTTCTCTGGCGATGCTAACCAGACCTACACTCTGACCGTTGAGGCTACTATGGACGACGTTGTTACTATGAACGGCGAGGTTGCAACTTTGCAGGAGCCTGCTGCTCCCGCAGAGGGCGAGGAGGCTGCTCCTACCGCTTATGTATGGAAAGGCAACGTTGACTGCTCGTTCCCCATCGACATCACTGTTACCGATGAGAAAGCAGGCATCGAGACCAAGTATGTCATCAAAATCGTGAAGGATACCTACGGTGAGTCGTGGCAGAAAGTTGCTTCGATTGCAGAGCTTCCTCGTGCTGAGTATGCAATGGATATTGACCCCGTAACCGGCGACCTCTACATTGCTCACACAGAGACCAGCACCGTAAATGATGTTACCGATGACCGCCTGACTGTTAAGAAGTGGGATGGAAGCAAATTGGTTGTTGTTGGTGAGCCTGCATTCTCGGCTAAACGTGCAACCTACATCACCTTGGCTGCACGTGGTGGTAAGGTATATGCTATGTATCAAGACAATGCTGCTTCGAGCAAACTGACCGTTATGATGTACGACGGTTCGTCGTGGAAGATGATTGGCGCACAGGGTGAGATGGACAAACACACCGGTTTGAGCAAATGGCGTACTCCTATCGATGTTAGTGCAGATGGTAAACTCTTTGCTGCTACAACTGCAAGTGCCGACATTGCCGACTATGGTGTAATTAAACGTGGTTTGCACGTTGGTATGTGGGATGGTACCGCTTGGAGCCACGTTGGTTCCGTTGGTGGTCGTGATGCATCCCAGATGACCTACCTCAATCGCGTATCTGCTGCCGGAAATGATGTTTATGTAATGTGTGCTAACCAGAACGAGAAGACCACCTCGGTTTACAAATACTCGGCCGGTGCTTGGACTTGCGCTGTTAACGAGTTCAAGATGGAGGGTGCCGTTGAGATTGCAACCTACTTTGGTACTATGAAGGGCTTCTCTAATGGCGACCTCTACTTCCTCCTCGGTGAGCAGCCCGGTGGCGTTGGTAACTGGAACTTGCAGTTCTTTAAACTTGCAGGCGATACCCTTGAGAAGGTTTACAGTCCCATCCAGGATCCTCAGGGTAGCGACGCTGCATTCGACTTCGAGTTCGACGAGAATGGTAACCCCATCGTTATCTACTTCTCGAGCAAGACCGAGACTATGAAACTCGTTACCATCGATCCCGAGACTCAGACTTGGACCTATCCCGCTGACCTTGGCGAGTCTAGCTACAATGGTAACCCCGCTTATATGCAGAAGACTAAGAGTGGTGATATCTACACCACCTTTATAAAACAGAATCAGAAGTTGGATGAGGAGACCGGTAAGACCGTTAAGACTTACGAGGTTGTTCTCTACAAGAAAGTGAAATAAGTCGTAACGACTGATATGAAAAAGATGGGCGCACCAATGCGGTGCGCCCATCTTTTTGTCGACCGTCAACCGTCAACCGTCGACCGTCAATTGTCAAACCGTTGATAGTCATCTTTTTCGTTCCCACACTTCAAGGTTGGAGGGCTCGCCCCCAACGAGGTCGAAGCGCACAGCGGTACGCACGCTGTGGAAACCATAGCAACCCGCAGCTCCGGGGTTGATACACAGCACCCCGTAGGTCTTGTCGTAGTAGACACGCAGGATGTGGCTATGGCCGCAGACGAAAATGGTGGGCCGTAGAGTGCGTAGTCGGCTTGCCACACTCGGCAGTGGGCGGCCACCACGAAAGCCAATGTGGGTCATCAGCACCCGTGCGCCCTCCCTCTCGAAGCACTGCCACTCGGGGTAGGTGAGCCTCATTGTGTGGTCGTCGATGTTGCCATACACTGCCACCACTCTCTTACCCATAGCTCGCAGTGGCTCCAAAGCCTCGCCTTGTCCGCCAATGTCGCCCGCACACCACACCTCGTCCACCTCGTCGAGAAATCTCGCCAAGTGGTCGTCGAAGGTGCCGTGGAGGTCTGATATTATACCAATTTTCATTAGAGTTAAAATTAGGTGAGCTTAGGGAATATAGTGAGGTTAGTGATAAGGCACTTGCAATTCCTTAACCTCCCTATACTCCCTAAATTCCCTTTCTGCCCTGACAAGTAGCTGACAGCTAATAGCTAATGGTTAACAGCTTTTAGAACGGCATATCGTCCTCAGGGAGCGAGGAGTATGCAGGCTCGGCTGTGGGGAAGGGTGCCACATCTGGTGCGGGTGCAGCGGCAGGTGCGGGCTCGGCAGCAGCACGGGTGAGTTTCCACGCCCTTGCCTCGGTGTACCAGCGGCCGTTGTACTCCCTCGATTCGAGGTTGATGCTCACCTCCACCATCTCACCGGGTTTGAGTCCTGCGGCATCCAAAGCCTTGTCGCCCCAGAAACCCACGCACAGCTTGCGGTTAAACTCATCGGGCATCTCGAACACAACCTCCTGTTTGGTCCACTCGCCCCTTGCGCCTTGGCCCTTAACCACGGGCAAGACCTTGTATACAAGTCCTTTGAATTCCATAAAATGTATCTCGTTTTATTTTGTTGCTTTATTGCTTTTGAAGTAGTTGTCGAAGAAGAGTAGTTGGTACTTAATGGAGTTGGTCCAATAGGTCCAATTGTGTTTGCCGGGGCGGGTGATGAAGTCGTGGTGTACGCCGAGGGCCAAGAGTTTCTCGTGTAGCGCGCAGTTGACCTTATAGAAAAAGTCGCCCGTACCGCAATCGATAATGAGTGCCATCGAACCATCGGTGGGGAGTTTGTCCACCTGATTTATCACCGCAAACTCCTCCCAATGTTGTGGGTACTCCTCAATGGTACCCAGATTGTCGGACATATTCCACTTGGTGGGGAAGGGGCGAATATCTACACCACCCGAAGTGCTACCCGCAGCACCAAAGGTGTCCTGATGGCGAATGGCCAAAAAGAGCGCACCCTGTCCACCCATCGAGAGGCCCGTAATGGCCCTGCCTGTACGGTCGGCTTTGGTGGGATAGTTGGCATCCACCCACGCAACAAGCTCCCCCGCCACGAATGTCTCATAGCGCAAGGCGGGGTTGATGGGACTATCCCAATACCAACTTGTATCTCCGTCGGGACAGATGATTATGAGGTTGTATTGGTCGGCAGCGGGGCCGATGTTTCCCATACGCAACCAACCCGTATTGTCGCCACTGTGGCCATGCAACAGATAGAGTACGTTGTATGGCTCTGCGCTCTTAGGATTGTAACTGTCGGGGGTGATGACGCTCACCATCACATCCTTGTTCATCGCTGCGCTGTGTACGCCAATGGCCTCGTGGGAAAACGCCCACGCCGAGGTGGTCATTATCAGGGCGCCCAAGAGGGCAAAAAGGTTCTTTTTCATAACGTGTCTATTGAAACTATGTGGTGTTTTAGATGTTTATACTCTACTTCTCCTCTGCGGTCAACTCCACTCGGTGGAAGAGGATACTATTGCCATAAGCCTTATCTTGTTTACACAAGAACTTGTTCATAATGCAGCCGTCGGTGAGGTACATTGTTAGGGTGTCGTAACCCAAAATATCTCCGTAGTCATCAACGTAGCATCTTCCATTTAGGCGCAGTACGACTCCATCGTAATCTTCACCCCACTCCGAGAATCTGCAAAAGTGGTAACATAGTTTCCAATTGTCTGTAATACTCGAAACATTTCCCCACTGCGAAAAATCAGAAAACTTTTGGTAATGAGCGTATGTTATCTTCTCTCCCGACTCGCCTTCCCAGCTACCCACAATGGCATACTTTGCCATCTTGGCGTCTGAGAGTCGATTGAAGGCAATCGAGGAGTTTGAACCATCGAGGCACACACCGGCCCACGAGTTGTCGCTGGTGAGGGTTACTGTCCATTGGTTCGACTCAATGGTTGTGGCAAGGATACTCGTTGTAGGGTTGAAATCCCACACACCCTGTCCTTTGAGAATGTCTGCAACGAAGTACTGACAGGTTTTGTCGGGAGCAAAATACCACTCGTGGGTGTCGCGGTAACTTTTTTTGTCGGCATCCCAATAGCCCACAAAGGGTTTCAAATGGTCTTCTATCTCCACTTGATTGGGCAAGTTGTTGTCATCGATGGCTGGTCCGCAAGAAAAGAAGAGGGCCGTAATCAGCAGAGTGATAACAAGGTTCTTTTTCATGTGGTAAACTATAATATAATGTTGTTAATTTCTCTCTCTCGTTCGATGAGGGTGTGTTTCTTCTCCGCGCCGGCGTTGTAGTCGCCCAGCGTACCGTCGGCGTGGATGACGCGGTGGCAGGGGATAACAATCGCTACGGGGTTGGCTCCCACGGCGTTGCCCACCGAGCGGTAGGCCTTGGTGTAGCCCGTGCGTGCGGCAATGTCGGCATAGCTTGCCGTGATACCGTAGGGTATCTTCACCACCTCCCTCCATACCTTGCGCTCGAAGGGGGTACCCTGCAAATAGAGGGTTATACCCGTGGAACTCTTGCGCTCAATGGCGCGCAGTATCTGCTTGTGGCACTCCTCGCTGCGTTGCTCGAAGGTGGCGCCCCTGAACTCCGCCCTCAACTCGTCGAGTGCCTCTTCTCTGTCGTCGGCAAAGGCCACGCGGCACACGCCCTTACAAGTGGACGCAATAAGCAATTCGCCACGCGGGGTGGGGTAGTATTCGTAGGCTATGCGCCTATCTTTCAGCCTGCCGAAAGTGAGCGGACGGATGGTTACCTCCGTCATCTTCTTGGGCAGGTTGTTGGCGTAGGCCCAGAGGTAGAACGAGGCAATGGAGCAGTGGGGAGCGAAGAGCCTGCGGTAGTGTGCCCACCTTTTGGCTGTGAGCCTACGCTCGCCATAGAGGACTGCAAGAGCCTTGCGTATACCCAAATCCCCCGTAGGAAGTACATCCTCCCTGCCAAGCGAGAAGATGAGCATCATCTCTGCCGTCCACCTTCCAACGCCTCCCAGCGATGTCAGCCTCTCGATGACCTCCTCGTTGCTCAATTTTTTGAGGGTTTCCTCCTCAAATTCCCCCTCGGCAAACCTCTCGGCTGCTGCCATAATCCACTCGGCCTTGCGAGCCGACACTCCGCACCTTTTCAGCCCCTCTGTGCCAAGTGATGCTATGGTTGCGGTGGTGATATCGTGTGCTGTTGCGGTGGCAATCCTACGCACCACCCTCTCGGCCGATGCGGAGGCCACCTGTTGACTCACTATGCTCTCTACAAGAGCTCCAAAGAGTGGGCGTTGGGTGTTGCGCTCGATGTACCCGAAGCGTTCTATTAGTTGCGCCATGCGTGGGTCGGACTCACGGAGCCTCTCGACCTTGTCGATGAATGGGAATAGCGAGTTCATAGTGTTGTGGCGTTTTTGGGGTTAGCACCACAAATATACGAAAAACTCCTGATAAGCACCCACTTATCAGGAGTTTTTTTGTCTGACATTACCCGTCGGTTGACGGATGTAGGCCGACCTATTTTGTTTTCTCGGGAGTGTATGCGGCGTTGAGGCCCTCGATAATCTTCTGGGTGAGGTCCAACTCGGGTTTAACGCTAACTACGGGAGCACCGGTCTGGCTGGCCAGAATGATGTCATACTCGCCCTCGGCGTTGAGAGAGGCAACATACTCATAGATGGCGTTGAAAATCTGGTTGGTCATAACCTGCTCCTTCTCTGCCAACTCTGCCGAAGCCTTCTCGCTGCGTGCTTGGAGAGCAGCCTGACGCTCCTGAATCTTTGCAGCCTCCTTCTCGGCATCAGCACGGGTGATAAGTACCTTGTTTACCTTGTCCTGCAAAGCGTTGAAATCCTTCTCCAATTTGCGTGCGCTGGCGTTGAGGTCTTTGGTTTTTGCCTCATACTCCTTCTGGAAAGCAGCCTGCTTGTCGATGGCCATCTGGTACTGCGACACTACCTGGTCAACAAAGTAAACGGCAATCTTACCGGTGGTTGTTGCGGTAGTCTCGGTGGCCTCTGCGTTCTCGGCTTTGGGTGCGTTCTGGTTGGTGCAAGCGGCCAGGCCCATAGCGAGGACTACAACCGCAAACAAAACTTTTTTCATCTCTAAAATGTTTTCTATTTTGATTGGTTAATATTTTTCAGTGGGGCAAATATACAAAAATTCGCAAAAGCCTCCATAACTTCTTGGGTTTTTATTAACTTTGCCATATTATAAACATACTTTTTGAACTATGTACGACTATTTGAGAGGAGCCATTGCCGAACTGACACCCACCTATGCCGTTGTGGAGTGTGGCGGCGTGGGCTATATTGTGGCCATATCGTTGCAGACCTACACCGCTTTGGAGGGTAGGGAAGAAGCACTTGTCTATGTACACTACGTTGTCAGGGAGGACACCCAGCAACTCTACGGTTTTGCCGAGCGCACCGAGAGGGACCTCTTCCGACTGCTTATTGGGGTGTCGGGAGTGGGTGGCGGAACGGCCCGTATGATACTTTCGACCTACACCCCCTCGGAACTATCGACCATCATATCCACCGAGAATGCCGTGTTGCTGAAAAATGTGAAGGGCCTCGGCCTGAAAACGGCACAGAAGATTATTGTTGACCTGAGGGATAAGGTTGCTGCTGTGGTTGCGGGTGGTGCTCTGTCGGCCGATGTGTCTGCTCCTGTGGCTGTATCTTCGGAGGTCTACACGGAGGCTGTTGCAGCACTCGGTATGCTGGGCTTCGGTAAGGCTGCCTCGGAGAAGGTTGTTAAGAGGGTGCTCAAAGAGAATCCCTCGGCCGAGGTGGAGGTTGTCATCCGCTTGGCCCTCAAACAGTTGTAGAAGTTGTCAGTTGTCAGTTATCAGTTATCAGTTATCAGTTGTCGCTGACTACGGGGCAAGAAAAATAAAACAACAAGGCTATGAAAAAGTTGAGCGATATTTTTTTGAAGGTTAAGGATTTTTGTGTGGCCCACATCGGGCGCAAGGTTACGCCATTGTTTTTGGTGATGCTGGGCTTGTCGTTTGTGCTGTGGTATGTGTCGAAGTTGCAGTACTCCTACACGGCCGAGGTGCCGGTGGTGGTGAGTGTTGAGGGCGACCGACATAGGGTAACCTGTGTGGTGCAGGGTAGCGGCCACAACATCCTTTCGGCCCGTTACTTCAAGCGCAAACCCGTGAAACTCAAACGTGGTGATGTGGAACTCACACCCGTAGAGGGCGAGGAGAACACGTGGGAGGTGGGGCAGGAGTCGCTCCTCAATGCCATCTCCATCCGCAATGCCGACATCAAGGTTGTGTCGGTGAGCCGTATGCCCTACGTGCAAATTGACAACTAACAGTCCTAAACGATGAAGCGACTTGCCATAACGGGTGGAATTGGTAGCGGTAAGAGTACCGTGTGCAGGCTGCTTGCCGAGGTGGGCGGCGTGGAGGTCTATGACAGCGACTCCCGTGCCAAGGAGATTATGAACTCCCACCCCCAAGTGGTTGCCGAGGTCGAGGCTCTCTTCGGCCCCGAAGCCTACAAGGAGGGTGTGCTCAATCGCCCCTACATCGCCCAGAGGGCCTTTGCCGACAAGGAGCTATTGGGCCGGCTCAACGCCATTGTTCACCCACGAGTGGTGGAGGACTACGAGCAGTGGGTGGCCTGTCAGAGTGGCCCCTACGTTGTGCTCGAAAGTGCGCTCCTCTTCTCCTCCCCATTGGAGGGGCACTACGATGTGAGCGTGGCAGTGGTGGCCCCCGATGAGATAAGGGTGCAGAGGTGTGTGGCCCGTGATGGAGCTACGCCCGAACAGATCAGGGAACGTATGGCTCGCCAAATGAGTGGAGAGGAGTTCGCAAAGAGGGCAGATTTTGTCGTCAATGCCGACGGGGTGGAGCCCCTACTACCACAAGTGGAGGCGCTTGATAAGTGGGTTAGAGAGTTGAAAAAGTGATGAAACATCCCGCACCATATCGCAAAGTGATGGCCATTGTGAATGCCACGCCCGACTCGTTCTATGCTCCCAGCCGAGTGGAGTGCCAGGAGGCTGTGGCCCGTAGGGTGGCAGAGGTGGTTGCTCAGGGTGCCGACATTGTAGATATTGGTGGCTACTCCACACGCCCCGGTGCTGTGGAGGTGGCCGTGGAAGAGGAGTTGCGCAGGGTACTCTCGGCTGTGGAGCAGGCCCGCAGGGTGGCTCCCGAGGTGCATATTTCGGTTGACACCTTCCGCAGCGAGGTTGCCGAAGCGGTGCTGTCGAGGTGGAGTGACATCATCATCAACGACATCACAGCAGGCGAGGCCGACGAACGTATGGTTGATGTGGTGGCCCATTGGGGCGCACCTATGGTGGCGATGCACACCGTAGGCACCACCATTGGCGGAGCGCAGAGTATGCACGCACCGGTGGAGTATGCCGATGTGGTAGCCGAGGTGAGGGAGTACCTCGCACGCAGGGCCGAGTGGCTCACCTCGAAGGGCGTTGGGGAGGTAATTATTGACCCCGGCTTTGGCTTTGCCAAAAATGTGGAGCAGAACTACGAACTGATGCGTGGAATAGGTGAGATTACCGCATTGGGTTACCCCGTGTTGGTTGGCATTTCGCGCAAGAGTTTTATATACAAGAGTTTGGGAACACAACCCACCGACAACGCAACACTTGCTGCTACCACAGCACTCCATTGGGAGGCGTTGTGTGGCGGTGCGGCGGTGCTGAGAGTACACGATGTTGCCGAGGCGAGGGCCACGGTGGATATGTTCGAAAAAACACACAGGTTATGACAATACACAACAGCATTATCAAAGTTGAAGGACTGCGCAAGCGTTATGGCGAGCTCGAAGTCCTCAAAGGTGTTTCTATGGAGATTGGACGTGGCGAGGTGGTTGCCATTGTAGGCCCCAGCGGTGCGGGCAAGACAACCCTCCTTCACGCCATTGGTGCACTCTCCTCGTTTGACGAGGGGCGTGTGGTGGTCGATGGTGTGGATGTTGGCACTCTTGGTTCGGATGCCGCTGCCGATTTCCGCAACCAACGTGTGGGCCTTGTGTTCCAATTCCACTACCTATTGCCCGAATTTTCGGCTCTGGAAAACGTCTGCATCCCAGCCTTGATTGCCGGCCGTAATAAGGGTGAGGTGGAGGCCGAAGCGAGGGAGTTGTTGGCGTTGGTGGGCCTTTCCGAGAGGCTCTCACACAAACCCTCACAACTCTCCGGTGGCGAACAACAGAGGGTTGCCATTGCGCGTGCGTTGATAAACCACCCACACCTACTCCTTGCCGACGAGCCCTCGGGCAACCTCGACACTCGCACAAGGGGTGAGATTCACCGCCTCTTTTTCGACCTGAGGGATAGACTTGGGCTTACGGTTGTGGTGGTTACCCACGATGGCGAGTTGGCGGCAATGAGCGACCGTAGGCTCACAATCGTAGATGGAGAGTTGCAACAGCAGAGTGCCGAGTAAACACCAAAATAGCTATGACCAAACCCGAACTTAAAGAACTCCTCGACGAGCTCCACCTCCACTACGACTGTGTGGACTTCATAGAGCCGGACCCCATATCCATACCCCACTCCTTCTCCAACCCGTTGGACAAGGAGGTTAGTGGTCTGCTGGCCGCCACCATAGCGTGGGGCAACCGCAAAGCCATTGTCAAGAGTGCCAATCGTATGATGGACTACCTCGACCGCAGGCCCTACGACTTTGTTATGGGCGCGTCGGAGAGTGAGTTGGAGTGCCTCAGCTCCTACGTTCACCGCACCTTTAATGGCGAAGATTTGAGGTGCTTCGTGCTGGCCCTCCGAAGATTGTGCGGTGAGTGCGGCTCGCTGGGCGAGTGGTTCCAGAGCCGTTGGGAGAAGTCGGAGGATATGCGCCTCGTGTTGGCCGATTTCCGCAAGGAGTTTTTTGATTTTCCCCACCCACAACGTAGCGAGAAACACCTCTCGTCCATAGCCAAAGGTGCGGCTTGTAAGAGGCTCAATATGTATCTCCGTTGGATGGTGCGTCGTGACCCCCACGGCGTGGACTTCGGCCTGTGGGAGAGGATACCCTCCTCGGCCCTATACCTACCCCTCGATGTGCACAGCGGTAATGTGGGGCGTGGCTTGGGACTCTTGGAGCGCAAACAGAACGATTGGAAAGCGGTGGAGGAGATTACCTCCACACTGAGGGAGTTCGACCCCGAGGACCCCGTGAAATACGATTTTGCACTCTTTGGAGCAGGTATCTCACACAGAGTAATTAATGAATAGTCCCGTCGACGGTCGACGGTCGACGGTTGACGGTCGACAATAATATTATGTCTGATTTTAGGTTCAAGCAGTTCAACATCACACAAAAACTCTCGGCTATGAAAGTCGGGACCGATGGAGTGTTACTCGGTGCTTGGGTGAGGTTGGACGAGAGTCATAGGCGCATCCTCGACATTGGGTGCGGCACAGGCCTTGTGGCACTTATGGCGGCACAACGTACAGCCCAATGGAGCGCGGAAGTTGTTGGTGTGGAGATTGACTCCCCAAGTGCAACGGAGGCTGCCAATAACTTCACCGCATCACCGTGGTCCGACAGGCTCTCGGTGGTGGAGTGCGCCGTGCAGGAGTACCATACCGACACCCCCTTTGACCACATCGTCAGCAACCCTCCCTATTTTGTCAACTCGCTCCTCTCGCCCGACGAGGCACGCACTAACGCACGACACACCACAACACTCACCTTTGATGCTCTGGCCCACTCGGCCTCACGACTGCTTGCGGAGGATGGACTCCTGTCGGTGGTACTACCTTGTGATGTCGCGAGTGATATGGTGCTGGCATCTGCACGGTGCGGACTGTTTCTAACAAGACGTATGGATGTGCGCTCCAAAGCGACCTCTGCACCCATCAGAGTACTTTTGGAGTTTGGTCGCAGGGCGAGGCCTACCGAACGCACAGAACTAACCATTCACTCTCCCGAAGATCCCTTTGGCTACTCGCCCGACTATGTAACTCTGACCAAAGATTTCTATTTGAAGTTCTGAGATTCCCTAAACTCCCTAAGGCCCCTACACCCCACCTCACGGGTAACAAAAACGTAACCCGTG